>JAEEHO010000031.1 GCA_016280845.1 Paludibacteraceae bacterium
CGTGGTTATCAATTCCGGTTCGTATCAGATAGAAGAGAACTTCTTCACGAACTTCCAGATCAAGAACGATGGCAGCAAGGAGAATATCTTCGTTATCGTTGAGGACGGTAATGCTGACTTCGATTATCGTGACTACGCCGGCTCCATGGCTAACAAACTGCGTATCACTATGTTGACACTGCACTATTGCCACCAGAAGACTTGGGACTTGATAGAGAAACCGTGGAATGGTTTCTGTGCGCGTCCTACTTTCCTCGATCGTTACAACGAGCGTGACGTACGCGGTCCGGGTAACGAAGGCAAAGGAACACTCAATCAGAAACAATGGGGTTGGTTTGTAGGCCCGATTTATGATGCTGCAGGCAAAAACCAATTGAAAGACGAGAACGATTCGCTCGCTTGTATTCGCAAGGAGATTGAGTCGCTCGACGGGGCAACATGGAATGATGGCGCACGTATGTTCAAGTATGAGATTGATAAAACCAAAACTTATAAGTACTGCGAGAACGACTTCGTACTCTTCCGCTATGCTGATGTGCTGTGGATGAAAGAGGAAGCTATTTTGCGTGGTGGCGCAGGCGTTAGCGGCGTTGGTTCCGCAGATTTCCAACGAATGATGAGTCGTGCTTTCGCTTACGAGGGTAATCCAGATGCTGCTTATGCAGCATACATGGCTGCATATCCTACGGCTACAACCGATCTACAGTCTATTCTGGACGAGCGTGGTCGTGAGTTTGCGTGGGAGAATGTACGTCGTCGTGACCTAATCCGATTCGGTAAATACAATGACCCGAAGTACGTACAATACGTTGCTGCAACAGAGGAATATCGCAAGTGGTTCCCGATTCCGTATTCCGTACTGGAGAAGGGTAAACGTGACGAGAACGGCAACCCTATCTGGACTCAGAATCCGGGATATTGATGATAGAAACAATTCGTTATAGCGAACGAATAAATATATTATACAACATTTAACTTTATTAATTAAAAAACACAAAACATCATGAAAAAAATCAGTTTATTTATGAGTGCTTTGGCACTCGTAGCATTATGCTTCACATCCTGTAAACCTAACAAAAACAATGGCAATTTGGATGACAAAGTAGAAGATGGTTTCTACGTATATGGTCCAGCTACAGCTATTGAAAATATGCAAGCCGCTAACGCTGCTAAGGGTTTGATGGGTGCCGGTATCAACGAGGCGGACAAAAAGGCCCGCGCTGGTTTGTATGAAAAGTATATTGCTCTCGAGGGTGGTAAGGAGTTTACGCTTGCTCTCTATGAGAACAATGTGGTTACCAACTATGGTGCTAAACTGGAGTTGGGTGATCCATATGATGTTGCTTATGGTGTAACTATTAAGGTTTACAAAGGCAAACTCGAGCAAAACGTTAAGATGACTGTTCCTGAGAGCGGTTTCTATCACATTGCTTTGGACCTCAACGTAAGCGATGACCTGCCCGAGGCTTGCATCGTTGTTGCTCCGGTAGAGTGGACAATCAATGCTGACGCAGAGAAGAAGATGGTTGCTTCTGAGTTCAACAAGGAGAAAATGACTTGGGTGCTCAAAGACCAGGAGAAGAAAAAAGGTGACAAGTACAAATACGCTTATGGTGGCGGTTGGAAAATCAAACTGACCCCAGCTAAAGAGATTAATATCGAAACCAACCTTGGTGAAGGTATGAAGTCCGGTGCTTCTGACATCGTTCTTGCTCACAGTGGTAAGTATGATTTCGAACTCGAGTGGAACCTCGCAGGTGGCGCTATCGAGAAGAGCTTCAAGGACAACACCAAGTGCACCGAGGAATATGTTGAGAAAGCTCCGGAGGCTGTTTACATGATCGGTCAATTCTGCGACTGGGAGTGGGAGAACTGCTTCGATATGCCGAAGGTTATCGGTGAGGACGCGTTCTATGCAGTTAAGTATCTTAAGGCCAACGAAGGCTTCAAGTTCAACCTCGTTAAGAACTGGGATGAGGGTAAAGACTTTACCAAACTCGTTCAAGGTGTTGAGGGTGCAACTGAAGCTGAAGGCAACCTCGTTGTTGCTGCTGACGGCCTCTACCTGATCTATCTGGACTACGGAAAAGATAAAGTATTCGTTGAGGAAGCTCAAATCTACGGTCAAGGTGACGCGTTCGGCGGATGGGATGGCTATCTCCAGAAAGTAGAAGGCGACAAGGCTGTTCTTGAGCCGACTGCAACTGCCGATGACCTTCGTATGTTTGCTGGTGGTGCTGCATTTGGCAACATTGACTGGTGGAAGCACGAGTTCAAACTCGTTAACGGCAAGATTGTTTATCGTCTCGGTGACGAAATTGCAGAAAAGACTCCGGTTCAGGCAGGTCAGAAGGTTACGCTTGACTTCAATGCAGGTACCGGTACTATCCAATAATTAGGAACAGGTATCTATAATCAATCAGCCCGGGCAAATGCTCGGGCTGATTTTATTTATGCTCTATGATATAGTAGGGAATATCCAGTGTTTGAATCTCTTGTTCGTAGCGTTCGAAGAGTTCCTGCCTTATCTCATTGCTGCCATTGTATCGTGCGCCGTCTTGCCGCCAAGGGATATCCGGTTTGCACAATAGATACACATCCATTTTGTACGTTTGAATGGCTGCTTCCAACCATTCCGGCACTCGTCCGAAAGCGTAGTCAAACCATACTTTTGTAATAACCAATTCGGTGTCGAAGATGGCGATTTGCTGTTGGCGATCTGCCATTTGCTTCAATTGCTCTATCTGATGGCGGGCAATGGAGCAAACCTCATCGTAGGTTACGTCGGTTGTTCCTTTCGCCTCGACAAACTCTCGCGCATATTCGGTAACGAGCAAGCCATTATACCGCTTTGCCAGATACTTGGCCAATGTGCTTTTGCCGCTCGATTCCGGTCCTATTATTCCAACGTTGAACATGGTGTCGGTTATCGTGTGAGCATGAGTTTGATGTTCAAACCAATATTGTCCGACTTGACAGGGTAAGACGATGAGATAAGCGGTGTAGTGCCTTGGTGGTCGTAGAACAACTGGAGGTTGATCTTTTGACTCAGCACGTAGTCGGCAGAAACTTTAATGGTAAACACCTTGTTGCCGGACGAAGCCTGCGTGATATTCTCTTCTATCTTACGGAGCAACATCTTGGTATCCTTGTACGATACATCCACTTGCAGTTTCAAGTCATTGCTAACCTTCTTTTGTCCGCCGTCTTTCTTCTTAGCGATGAAACTGAGGTTCTTGATGGTGTAGCCACCTCCGATAACAAACTCATCGGTATGTCCTTCGGTCAACTGAACACTCGTCACGTTCAGCGACAGGTTACGTTGTTTCTTGTATTCGGCCTTCAGACTCAGCGAGTTCTTCAGCGTCATATTCACACCGATCAGCGGAGAGAAGGATTCAGTCAATGTTACGTTGCTGATGTCGTACGCCGAACTTGGCATAGGTACATCGGTCGTCACATCGCGTACGAAACCTATCTGCTTGTTGTCTCCGTCTGCGCCAACCCATGTCGAGTAACTGCCGAACGGATTGATAGCGTAATTACATGTATATGCGTGCGTCAGCGTGACGGATTTGAAGTGGTCGCGCAGAACCGGCAGTTTGCCCAGACCGTCATATGTGACACTCCAGTTAGGCAGAATCTTCAATATGCCGAGGAACGGGTTCAGATCCATCTTGGCTGCATCGCGTCCGGTGTAGGCAGCCAGGAATGCCGGAACCAATACATCGGCCGAATTGTTGCTGATGCGTCCATGCTTGTTCGGGTCGTACTTGGTGCCGATCGGTATATTGCTCATAAATCCTTCTGAGGGCAGGGTGATACCGTCATATCGGCTCTGTACGCGTTGGGTCAGCAGGTCGCGGTTAGCGAGGAACTGTTCGTACGTAGCGTTGGCGAAGTTCTCGTCCTGCTTGCCTACGCGGCTGAACATTGTTCCCA
>JAEEHO010000290.1 GCA_016280845.1 Paludibacteraceae bacterium
AGTCTGTTCGTGGCTTTGGTAGCTACGACGACGAGTCTTAGTGCTCAAACGATCGTAATTGACGATGGTTTTGAACAGGGAATTCAGGAAACCGAGTGGACCCAGGAGTTTGTCTCGGGTCAGTGTTCATGGAGTGTGGAGAGTGAGGCGGATGGTCTCACCTATCCGGCTACGGCTGTTCAGGGAACCCATCGCGCGTACCTACGTAATACAACGGGGCAAACCCAAGGCTATGTTACCCGCCTTGTCAGCAAGGTGATGGATCTCAGCCCGCGTGTTATATACCAACCGGAGTTATCTTTCTGGTATGCTAATCCTCGTTGGGGAGCGTATCGCGACACACTCCGTGTACTTTATAGAACCTCACAAACAGAGGAATGGCAGATACTCAAAGAGTATTCTAGAGGTACTACTAATTGGGAAAGAGTAGTTATCCCTTTTCCGCAAGTGAGTCCAACCTGCCAGATTGCTTTCGAGGCATCCGAGAATTTGGGTAGAGGTATAGTGTTGGATAGTGTATTGGTGCGTTCGGCACCAGAGTGTACTGTCCCGTATGATCTTGGAGTTATCAACAAAGGAGCCGGCCGTGTAGAAGTCTATTGGATGGCGAGTTGGGATGCTTATAATTTTGAATTGATTGTAACCAAAGAAAAAATCAATCCCAACGAGGTAGAATCCGTTGATCCGTCAGTGATTGCTTATCATGGGCAGGTAGACGGTTGGACTTTTTCTTACGGTCTTACCTTGATCCCGGGCGAGACATACTACATGTATGTTCGCTCCTTGTGTGACCGAGAGATAAGCGCTTGGAGTAGTGAGACATCTGCGGATGGTCCGTTCCAATTCCGTGTCCAAACTACAGCGCAAGTTCCCTATACGTGCACTTTTTCTATACCGAGTACTGCTGCTGATCAAGCGCACGAACCTGGTTGGAGTTGGGGAAATAATTTGGGAACAATTGACCCATATGTAAATTCCAAGACAACCAACAAGGCAACACTTGCATGTTATTCTCCTGATTCTACATCTTGCCTTATATTTTCGGGAGCAGATGCTAATCCCGAAACAGCCATTCCATATGGATCGTATGCTTATGCCGCTACGCCGGCGATGGTTGATTCGTTGAATACAAATTTCTCACTCTCTCAGTGTCAGGTCCGTTTCTGGAGTACGGTATATACATATGCGGGGCGTCAGTATGGACGTAGTTTGATAGTGGGAGTCATGGACAATCCTGAGGATATCACTACCTTCGTCCCTATTGACACAGTTTATGTGTTGAACTCCAAGACATTTGTTGAGAACGTTGTTGATCTCTCTTCCTATCGTGGCAAAGGAGAATATGTGGGATTTAAGAGCCATTCTGATAAGCCAAACCTTATCTATATTGATAATGTAACGGTAGAGTATCGTCCTGCTGTGAACAAGGTAACGAAGATTTCCGTTAACCCGCGTGATACCTATGCTGATATTACTTGGAAGGGCAATGCATCGTCATATAATGTGCTGGTTACCAATGCGGAAGTAGATCCGGCCAATCCAACCTCATCTGCCGTTGTAGCTAGAGCTAATGTAACAACTAACAATTACCATTGTGTAGCACTCGAGCCGGACCATACATGGAAAAAACCATATTATGTTTATGTTCAAGCTGTTGGAACAGAATGGTCTAAGAGTTGTCCGTTTATTACGATAGCATCCAAGCTTACTTTGCCGTATAAGTTTGATTTTGAGCAAACTCCCGGTACAACAGGAATGAGTTTGTTTAGTAATAATTCCGTCTATCCTCAGACCACAACAACCAATTATTACAAGGGTCGTAAATGCTTGTATCTGAGTAAGGTTGCAGGCATGGATACTTGGGTCACATTGCCGATGGTTGATAATTTGGATAGTACACAAGTCAAGTTTTATCTCAGCGGTTCTAACCAATATGCCCGTTCACATGCTATTGTGGGTGTAATGACTAACCCAATGGATATCAATACATTTATCCCGGTAGCAGATTTCATGTTGTCTGCTAAAGGTTATTCAATGTGCTACGCCAATTTCAAAAATTATTCCGGACCGAATGGAGTCATTGCTATTGTTTGGGGAGACGTGGCTGGCATGTCGCAACCTACGATGAATTATATAGACGAATTGAGTGTGGAGCCATTGCTTGATTGTATCCCCCCTGAGCACGTACAATTAGATGTGCTTCCTGATTCGATGACTATCCGTTGGGACGCTAGTCGGGCGGATAATTGGGATGTCGTGATATCTCGCAATGCCTTGAGTGCTGACCAGAAGGAACTAGAATTGGCAGAGTTGTCCGCACTAAACTCTGTGGTATATGCCAATACACTGACATGGGACCAACCGACCCAGAATCCTATTTTTGGTTTCGGTGGACTTACTCCGCATACTAACTATTATTTCTACGTACGCACAGGTTGTTACGGTGAAACCACATGGTGGACCGAGTATCAATTCGAGACTCCATGTAGAGATGCTGCATTCCCGTTTAGGGATGATTTTGATAGTTATGCTAATGGTGCTACAGAGATTGGATGTTGGAAACTAAAGAACTATAAGGGCGTTGGCTATCCTAAAGTATTAAGCGTCAGTTCAAATAATCTGCTTAACTTGGTGTCTAGTGATTCCCAGGATCGTAGTCTTGCAGTCATGCCACCGGTCGAAGGAGACCTTAGTGATATGATGCTTGTGTTCGAGACGCGTTCGAGAGAACTGCGAAGTACCAAGTCTGTAATTCATGTGGGCACAATAGGTAATGTTGATGACCCCGATTCGTTTGTTCCGTTTGCTACTATAAACAACTCTGTTGGCGAAATCAATACTGTGAGACTATTCCTGTCGGACTATAATTTAGTTCACAATCAGATTGCATTCTCATCCGGTGTTAAAGACAGAGAGGTAAGAAGTGATGTAGTGATTGATAACGTAGAGTTGCGTGATGCTAAGTGTACCGAGGCATATGACATGCGTCAGACTGCATCAACAGCTCATTCCGTTGATTTTGATTGGAGTGGTAATGCTGTTAATAATCAGTGGAGAGTTATTGTGTTGAGGCTGCCTATGCGAAACGGAACCTACGACCCGCGTGAAGCAATTGTAGATGACTCGCTTGTTGTCGGCAATACGTTCCATGTCACAGGTCTGGATCCTATTTGTTTCTATTATGTTTATGTGCGTCCTGATTGTGCAGCCGGATATAGTGTGCTTGAGGTGCAAACGGGATGTGAACTGCTCAACCCGAATAAACCTAATAAAGAAACTTTTGAGTCTTACCAAAGCAGTTCTGTTGGTAACTCCGAATATCAGGCTTCATGCTGGACGGCCGATAAAGCACATGCGTTTATATGCAATGATAAACAACATGCAGCCTCCGGAAATAACGTTTATAAACTTACGTCTACTAAGGAAGCATTGCTTCCTTCATACATTGCTTCGCCGGCTATAGATTGTCGGTCTATGTCGGAACTGACTGTAAGTTTCTCATACTCTGGAGATGCTTATTCGTGGATGATAATAGGTGTAATGAGTGACCCTTATGATCTGAGTTCTTTTGTCGCTTTAGATTCTATAGAGTGCCGGAATACCGTAGATACTCGAACAATATCCTTGAGCGAGTATGCAAGTCGTATCCCTTCTGACGCCCGATATTTCGCATGGAGAACGTCGTATCGTACTACCGCTTCTCTTTATATTGATGATGTGTCTATTGTCAGACTGACGTGCCCCTCTACCAACCCGAGATTCTCAAGGATGACGCAGCATAGTGTGCGTGTCCACAGTGGCCTCTATGAAGATATATCATGGAAGTTGTTGGTAACCTCATTGCCATTGAATATTGATTCCCTTAATAGCGAAACATATGCCTTGCCTCCATCATTTGTTACTACTGTTGATAGCCGTTCTACTGAAGTAACGGGATTAGAGGCAGGAACGCGCTATTATGTCTATACATCAACTGATTGCGGATCAGAAATATCGCTATGGAACTCAGTTTCGTTTGTTACACCATGCACTGCGCAAACTCCTGATGCCTTAGGAACGATTACTTTCTCTGAAGATCAAGGATTCGTCCCGGGAACGAAAGGTAATATGCAATGCTGGAGAGTGGGAAGCTCTTCGTCTGCTACGCCGGAATATATACCGCATATTGAGAAGTCGATTTCCATTATGCATAATGGTTACAACTATCTTAAGTTGCAAGATTATGTTCTTTCGTACTCTACTTTTAGCTATACGGGTGCGCATGCGGTTATGCCCGAACTGAGTGTTGATTCCATTCGTCACTATCAGGTTAATTTCTGGGCTCGTGGTGACAAATCCATTGTTAACAATCGGATTATAGTGGGCGTAACCACTGATCCTGCGGATATGTCTACTTTTACTGCAGTAGATACGATTTCTTTGGATCAATCGGAATGGAGAACTTACCATGTTCTGCTTGACTCATACCAAGGAGATTTCTTGGGTGCGCATGGTAAGTATATCACCTTCTATTCCAATTTCGGAATTAGCAATATAGCGTATATCTCCGAGGTTTCGGTTCATCGGATACCTACTTGTATTGAGCCGTCTTCTTTCTCGGTGGACAACGTGGGTGAGAATACTGCAACCGTAAGTTGGACCGGCAATCAGAAGTCATATCGCTTATTAGTAGCAGATAGGGAATTATTAGAAGCAGAGAAACCGACCTATCATTATGTAGTTGATTCTCTGGTCTCCCATTCTAATCATGTGTCGATTGGTGGACTGAAACTGGCAATCGACTACCATGTTTATGCGCAAGGTATCTGTCAGGATGGTGATAGCAGCGCAATTTCTCTTCAGTTCGCCTCATTCCGTACAGAGTGTCCGCATTCCATCGGCTACCCGTTGCCATATGTCGAAAAATTTGATACTTACGCAAATAACGAGCATAATCCGGGTTGTTGGCTATTCCTAAGCACCAACACAAGTGAGTATCCTAAAATTGAGCAGGTAAATGGTACAAAAGTCTTAGAATTGTATTCTGCCAATAGTGCCAGTTCGCTGGCGATGATGCCGTTAGTTAGTGGAACAATGCAAAATCAAATATTGTCTTTTGATGCGCGTCCGACGGCCGGTGTTTCTTCTAAATTATATCTTGGCACAATCGCTGATTCAGGAGATCCTCGTTCTTTCGTAGTATTCGACTCTTTGACTCTACCTGTCTCTAATGATTTTAAACATTATGAGATTGAATTGGCTGACTATAATTTGCCCAACAGGCACATTGCTTTTACTTGCGGATTTGATATGAGCAAAAGCTCTTTCCTGTCCAATAATGCTTACTTAGACAATATCAAGTTGGAGAAGATTCCTACTTGTCTGGCTCCGGCAATTAATGTGGCCGAGACGTCATACAATTCGATTAAGTTAAATATTGCTCCTGCTAACGAGCATCATCTATCGTGTGAGATAGTCTCAATCGTAGATTCTGTGTATGCTTCGATCAACGATATCTATTCCTATTTGGACACTGTACGTGGTACAGTTTTGACCGACAATGCTAATCCAATCATATCGGGATTGCAACCGGCTACTCCTTACTATGTATACGTGCGTGCGTTGTGCGAAGGAGGGGAAAGTTATAGTGCCTGGAGCAAAGAGCCGCTTATAGTATCAACTAAGTACTATTATCGCGATAGTTATTTCTTTGGATTCGAGAAGAGCGAGCCTTGGATTCGTAGTTCCTATTCGAAGAGCGATAATTATTACATCCATCCGGCGTTGGTAACTGGTCGTGATGCGTTCAATGTGACAGATTCGTATAATTATTACCCGTATAGCATTAGCAATAATGCCGGACATCTCTATTCTTATACGAACGAAGGAGCATTGCTGATGCATTCATCACGCAATTACAATGGTGGTTACGTCGTTTTCCCTGCTATTGAAGATGCACAAGATCGTTCCTTTGAGTTCAAGGCACGTCCGGCATCAATCAATGCAGAAACACACATGCCGGAAACTTCTGCTAATGCAATTTTGGAGATAGGTCTGATAGATAAAAATAAGGACTTTGATACCTACAAACTGCTTGCAACGATTAATCTAAGCAGGCTGGATGGCTCATCAGAGGCGACGCAGGAGAATGAGTATCTATTTGGTTCATATACATTGGATCTGGATGCGGCCACTATTGCGTCCAAACAGATAGTCTTCCTTGCTCCAAAGCAGCCGCAAGGTATCTCCGATATCTATATTGATGATGTGACATTAGGAACTTCAAAAGGTTATAGCCTTGTCTCGTTTACTCGCATCTTGGAAGGAAACGATAACGCAAAAATCGAGTGGGCGAATATCGGAGGGCCGTGGGACCTATTCGTGATGGATGCTCATAATGATACGATAGCTCGTTTCTATAATCTATCTTCTACTTTGCAGGTTGTCGAAGGACTCATTCCTCATTCGGAATATACTGCAGTACTGAAGGCTGCTAATGTCCCGTCCGAATCTGGCTATATCACATCGGCAACCCGCGTATTCCAAACTACATGCCCTACGCAGGAGGCGAATGGCAATGGAGAGTTTGTTTGGAATTTCGATGATCCAAGCGATTGGGTTACCAATGATATGCTTGATGGAACTCCTTCTGACTCTCTCTATCTGCAACCGGCATGTTTTGCGGTGGTAACAACTAACGCGGCTCCCGCTAATGGATATCAGTGGTTGATTCAGCGCAAAGGCTATAATTACTATTCTGCCGCAGTACCGAGTCAGTCCTATTCTAACTATGAAGTAGGTCTTGACAATAGTAATGCTGTGCGTATTTTCTCCGACAAGAAACACCTTGGCTCATATCTGGTATTGCCGGAGATGAAGTGCGATTTCGATACGATGATGATTGAGTTCTATGGTCGTTGTTTTGCTAACTACGATGAATCAGCTTCTGTGTCTAACCGAGGAAAGATTGTTGATGTCTCCTATCTGGGACCTCAGTATAGCCAGTCTCTTGTAGTGGGCACGTTGGCTAGTCCCAAAGATATAACCACATTAGAAGTGTTGGATACATTGTCCTATCGCTATACTGGTTTGAAGGAGGGAGACAACGTAAATGATGATCCGGCTGGCAAGCATTACTGGGAAAAGATGCAATTGCCGCTGACGGGTGCAAAAGGCAAATATATTGTGCTTTTCCAACCGGCAGAAGGTCTGTTCTTCGTGGACAATCTAAGTATTAAGCCGATTGGTAGCACATTGTTTGCTCCTACAGAGTTGCGAGTAGATGTTGCCGCTGCAACATCGGCTGAACTATCATGGCATGCGCATCACCCTACTTTGTCTTCTGTTGTGGTTGTCCTTGATGCCACGGGTAGCAAAGAAATTATTCGTGACACAGTGGTTGACAATACCTATACCGCAACAGGACTTAGCGGGGGAACGTCTTATCAATGTTATGTATATCAGACCGATGGAATACATGACGGACAATCTTCTGCATCGGTGTATTTCGCAACTGAGTGTGTGGCGATTACGCCTGCTTACACTTGTGGCTTCGAACTGGAGAACGGATGGAGTTTGTTAAAAGATCAATTAGGACAAGTAGCAAAACAAACCCTGTGTTGGACTTACGCTGATGCTACAAATAATAACTGGAATGGTAGCTATGACGCAGCTAACGTGGAGAATGCTGCCGCGTATAAGTATAGTTATTCCGGTTCTTCTGCGGTATTCATGCATGGTGTGAAAGGAAGCAAGATTTCTTACCAGCCGTATATCGCTATGCCGGCAATGGATGTTGCTGCGTATGATACCTTACAGGTTTCCTTCTGGATGCGACCGGCAAATGTGAGTGCTTCGACCGGTAAAGTTGTAGAGTCATTCACCGGTAGTAATTATGCCAAGTCGATTATCGTTGGTACGATGACGGATCCAAGCGATGCTTCCACTTTTATGCCGATAGATACGGTTACCTACGACGGCCAATTGTCAACGGGCGATGTGGCTTCTGTTGAGAATAACTTCCTCTATCAGAAAATGAAGGTTGCATTAGTTGGGGCAACTGGTTCGTATGTGGCATTTATGACTTCGTTCCAAGAGAAAGAAAAATCTGCGTATAAAACGCACGACTGCATCTATTTGGATGACATCGCCTTTTCTCACATAAGCGAATGTGCGGACCCGACCGATTTGACATTGGTTCAAGCCGGATCAACCTCTGCTACACTTCAATGGACAGGAAACGATCCGAATGCTGCATATCTGTTACAAGTCTCAACAGACCCGTCATTTGTTCAACCGAATGCGTTTGTGTTTAATGATATAGTGCGTACGAATCAGTATACAGTTACCGGTTTGCAGAGTCTTACCTGTTACGCATGGCGCGTACAAAGTATCTGTAGTGGAAACAGAGGAGAGAGCTGGTTCTCTCGTAAATCAACATTCACTACTATACGTAGCCCGTATCACTTGGAGCAATTTGATGCTATTCCGTCTGATTGGCTATTCAGTAATGTCAGATGTGATTCTACTATAAATGGCGTAGCCATAGCCACTGGTGTAGATTCCCATGACTTCAGTCGTGCAACGAATAATTTTGGTTTGCAAAGTCCGCACTATGTTGCTAAATGTCATACTAACTCTTCCAACTGGTTGATATCTCCGGCTTTCTATATTTCCGACAAGGACAGCGTACATTTGTCTCTTGACCTGGCCTTAACAGCATGTAATGCGGCCAATGTTCCTACAGCTTCGCCTGCTACAGAGGAAAACCTAAAGGATGACTATCAGTTCCTTATTATTGTTTCCGAAGATGGGGGGGCAACGTGGAATGTAAAGAATATCATAGCGACATGGAAAGGTAAGCAGTTACTTAATTTACCTGCTACCGGAACTAACCTTCGATTCAGCCTTGCTAAGTATGCAGGAAAGAGTGTCCGCATTGGTTTCTACCGAGGAGCTAATTCAACATCTACTACCGGAGTGGCTGTACATGTGGACAATTTCCGCTTGGCATATTTCAATAAAATTGCTGATCGTATATCTACTTGTATGTATGAGGATGTACAGGTGGGAGATATATCACTCTCCGGTGATGAAATCAAGCCGGGTATCTATTCTTTCCCAACGACCTCTTTCGCAACGGACCAGGAAGCAAGAAATGGTGCATTTGATGTCGTCAATGCTACAGAAATAGAAGTGTTTGAAGAAGCCCGTACGATAATGTATGATACGATCTGTCAAGGAGAGACCTACACGGATGCTAATTTCCAAGGTATTAATCAATCTAAGCCATATGATAGAAGGTTAACTTCCATTCATGGATGTGATAGTATAGTAACGCTGTATTTATATGTAAAGCCGCGTTCGTATGCAGAGGAGGAAACAGCACTCATCTGTCGTGGAGAGACCTTCGAATGGCATGGCCATCAGTATGATCGTGCAGGCGTGTACCGTGATACTGCGGTGTCTGTCATCGGGTGCGATAGCATAGAGACATTAATTCTCTCGTATATGGGAGCTGAAGATACTATATTTGAAGCTACGCAGATCTTTGACAATGAACTTCCATTCACGTATACTAATGTTTCGCATCCGTACATCATTGGGCAGGCTCCTATCTTTTATCCGGTCGGAACGCCTTATGGTGAATACAAGGACACTGTAATGGTGCAAGGAACGACATGTACTGCTCCGTTGGTTCATACATTGACCATCATCAAGAGTGATGGTATAGAAGATGTCAACGCTGAGCGTAGCGGAGCTAGAAAGATTCTCTACCAAGACAATATGTACATCATCATTAACGATGAATGGTACAATGTCTCCGGTCAGAAAGTATCCGACCCACGTAAATAGTAAAGAGTGCTTCAGCAAATAATGTACTCGTAATGCAACTATCAGCACCGCCGGCCATCTGGTCGGCGGTGCTATTTCCTATTATCTTGCGGTTTTCTTTAAGTATTCTGCTTTGAGCAACTTCACTCTTTCGTCCTTCTCTCTTTTCTCCGTCCCCTGTACCCCGTCCTCTGTAACCTATAACCTTTTACCACTAATTGCAATCTCTGTTTGTCAAAATTAAAGAAATTTACTCTTTGTTGTGCAAAATGTTGCCCGAACATAAAAAAAATGCTAACTTTGCAGCCGATTTTTTGTTGTTTGAAAGCAAATTGTGATTTTTTACAGAAAAACACGATTTTTTTGTAAAGTCTGTTACTTGTTATGAAACTAATTAGTAGTTTGTTTATTTTAATATTAATTCTTTAAAATCAAAGCTTATGAGAACATTCACTCAAAAGTTATTATGTTTACTCGTGTTATTGCTTTGTTGCGTAAATTTGCAGGTAAGGTCTGAAGAACTTATTGTGGCAGATGGC
>JAEEHO010000003.1 GCA_016280845.1 Paludibacteraceae bacterium
CCGGCCTCGTCGAATTCTGCTGCCGCTGGTACGACGCCGAGACAGGGCGCTGGATCTCGAAGGACCCCATTCTCCTCGACGGCGGCTGGAACGTCTATGCCTTCTGCGGCAACGGCCCCATCAACCGCACCGACCCATCGGGGTTGTGCGAGAGTGTAGCGGGGGTAAAGGGTTTTTGTCAAGGCTTTTGCGAGGCGTATGCGGATGGAGTCGGCCTTAAGGGGATTGAGGCTTGGAATGCTTGCTTTTTGAGTGATGGCAGCTATGACTCGGAGTTTGCTCGGACAAATGGTATACAAGGGAGAGTAGATTATGCTGCAAACTAGCATATTTCATTCTTTTGATGTCCTCGACATGACTTTGCTCTTTTTGTCTTGTGTCTTGATTCTGGTAAATTTTGTATTCGGAGGATTTATCACGATCTCCCTGTTGTTCAGGTGTATTGTCGATCTTATACAACGAGAGGAAATGCACCCTAGCTACAGTGGATACTTTGGCTTTTGGGGTTTGGCGCTTATATGTTTTGGTGTTGGGATCAGAATTTTTGATTTGCAGATATCAGGTGAATTGAAGTGCGGTACGATGATAGTTGAAGTATTGTGGAGTCTCGTTTTTTCTGTAGCTTTTCTTGAGGCTAGCGCATTTGTGTTTGTATCGGAAATAAAGAAGTTGCGTAGAACTTTTCATGGATAAAATCATGAGTGTGCTATTTTTGATTAAGATTCTGGTAAAGGCGTTGTGTTGTGCAACACTTGTTATGTCCGTCATTCCGCTCGTCATGATGCCATTGAGAATCCTTCAGACTTTGCGCGATGAGGTTAAGCTGGAGTTGGAACGAGGCGAAGACACCGATAATCCGTTGTTCATGTGTATGATCTACGCGTTGCTGATAGTTGGAATTGTGTTTTCGCTCTATCAATTGGGCTTTGTGTGCTATCTTTTGGCCATTGTCGTTGGAAGCGCATGCCTGTGCCTGTTGGCATCGCTATTTCTCTTGTGCGACATTGTCGCCGTCATCTACATTTGGGTTGGTAAACGCCGGAGACTAAGGTCGAAAGAATCCCAAGTGGAGGTTTAGAAGATGAGTGAGCTTGCGAACATACGTATTACGCGAGAGACGTTGAGGATCGTCGCGGAATCCTCTTATCGCGTGGGTGGCGCGGATGTCCGGTTCCCGGATGTGGATTTCCGGGCCGCGGAGGTATGGAGGTTGGCGGACCTCGTGCCGAGCGGGGAACCGGTTTCTGGACAGCTGGGCGAGGCGCGGATATCCGTCGAGAACATTGACGTTCTTGAAATGGCTTTGCGGCTGGACAATCCGCTGGTGCTCAATTTCGCGAACGCACATTTCGCGGGCGGCGGGTTCTACCTTTGCGCGAACGCGCAGGAGGAGTCGATTTGCCGGAGGTCGACATTGTACTCTTCGTTGAAGTCGCCGGAGGCGAAGAAGTTCTATCGCGAGAACAACCTCCATATCCGTCGAGCAGAGGCCGACACGCTCGTCTATTCGCCTAACGTGGTAGTGTTTCGGAACGAGCGGTGCGAACTTCTCAAAGAGCCGCGCATGGTGTCCGTGGTCTCCGCGGCGGCTCCGAACAGACGCGCGCTCGGGGTGTTCCTGGGCCGGCGAGCGCTGGAAAGCGTGTTTGAACGGCGCATCCGGATGATACTGGAGCTCGCCTTGCGAAAGGGGCATCGCAACCTTGTCCTTGGCGCGTGGGGATGCGGTGCGTTTGGGAACAGCCCCGCGCTAGTCGCGGACTGTTTCCGGAAAATCCTCGTGGGCGAGCGGTATGCGGATCGCTTTGACTTCGTCGGCTTTGCGATTCCCTATCGCCGCAACGACCGCAATTTCCGCGCCTTTGAGCGATGCTTCCCCGTTAAGCAAGGAGATCGTAGATGACAAGCTCGATTCGAGATTGGCTCGGCTCGATGTTTGACCATGGAATGCTTGCGTTCGAAAAGCGAGTCCTGGAGGCTGCCGCTTCGCAGATGACGGGCGAAGACAAGGTGAAGTTTCAGAGACAGGTGGAGCTGATCAAGGAAGTGCAAGTTGATCCGTTCAAGACCTGCTTTAGCTTTGTAATGGATAAGAAGAGGAAGGCCGATGAGTGCGCGAAGATCGAAACAAATGGGGAGCTAATCCTAGCACGGGTGTCTGGCTCTTTTGACGCGCAGCCGCTGACGGCCGAGGTTGGCATGTGCCAGGGTCAGTTGTATGCGATTGTCACAAACCGTCCTCTGTCGTGGAGCGACAGAAAGCGAAAGTGTTTCCAGGTGGAGGACGTTGTCCTCCATCCTCCAATTGCGCCTGTGGCATCTGAGTGGGAGGAGTTGATCTCCAAGCACGACGCACTGCTGGAGTGTGAGATTGAGGTTCTAAGGCCTGACGAAAGATGGCTTCATCCTTGGGATAGTGCCTGGTACTTGTGTCTCGCGGACATCGGTTCGCAGTATTACATTTCGCAGCGGTGCGACGACAAGGGCGAATTGGTCCTGCTTGACTACATTAACGATGAACTCGTACTGTCCGGCGGCAAGCCGCAGCAGCTGATAGCATACGCATATTCGCATGGGCATTGGATCGACGACAAGGATGCCTTGCGCAGGTTGGAGGAAAATGGAGTCTTGCAAGTCTAGTGTGTTGGATAGAGACGTGGCAATGCGACGCGTAACCAAGACTCGCAGGGGATCGCAATGGTCTTTCCCGCGATTCCTTGTCGGCTGCATTTATTCCTATACCAATTGCGTAGGGAGTTGGTATTTCGCGCTCAATGCATTTGTGTGCGCTGTGTTTGCAATTGGAGGTAGTTGTGAGATATAAGGAATCCATGTTCAAGAGCTTGCGGGGTGTACGCGATATCCTTGTGAAGATTGCAAAGCGGTTTGTTTCCGCTTTTGCCTGGCATCCCCGTTACGAGTTTAACGTCGAATTACTGGACGGTGACAAAATCGCCTTTAATGAATGCGAAGGAGTGATCAGGGGCGAACACGAGAATCTCTCGCGAACCATAGAGATTGCCAAGATAGATGCCGTCGGCTATATGACGTATGAAGCCGACCCGTGGTTTTACGACTTCTTCTTCATCTTTAATTCGGAGGGCGTTACATACATGATGCCGACTAAATGGCCACATGCCCACGAGGTTGTGGATTACCTTGAGAAAACGCTGCAAGGCTACAACAATCGCATAGGATTGGCGAATTCCATCCACTACGCCACGTTGGCCGTCTGGCCGCCGTCCATCGCAGGTGGCAAGTTCCCTCTGATGGATACAGTCTTCCCTCCGATATTCAGCCCAAGAAAAGAAAGTCCCAAATAAAGGAATGGTACGACGAGCGAGCAGAGTCATGAAGAGGCGCGGCAGAATCCAGCCGCGCAGGGAGGTGCTGTCGTCTCGCAACCGTGCTTCCTTCAAGCGCGACGGACTTGGCCGCGTCGTCGAGCGCGAGGAGCGCGTCCTTCCCGGCTGCGAAGTCGCGCAGCGGCTTGACTACGATTCATTCGGGCGCGTTCTCCGTGACACCAATCCCGGCTTCCGCCGTTAGGATTCCAGGGCGGTCTCTACGATCCCGACAGTGGCTTGGTCGAGTTCGGCTGCCGGTGGTACGACGCCCAGACCGGCCGCTGGATCAGCAAGGATCCGATAGGTTTAAGGGGCGGGATTAACTTCTATGAATTCTGCAAGAATAATGCAATTGCCTGGAGTGATTCAACAGGTCTGAGGGGCGTGCATATAATTCTGCCGCCGATATGGATTCCTGTAGAGGCGACATTGCCGCGCGGCGAACGAGAAGATTGGCCTGCTGGAAAGAATGCCCAAACTTGGGCATCCCAAACTTGGGCATCAAAAATGATAGGGCCCAAGATATACAACCACGATCAATCGATTGGTGGTAGGGGGTTGCCAGTGTGGCGCTCTGGGATGTATAGATGCAATTTGTTTGTTGCTGATGCGTATAACTATGGAAATGGGCGTGAAATAATTCCGACAGGGCTGATAGGCAGTCATCCGCCTTCGGCTTTTGATTGGTATAATGGGAATGTCACTGTAGGTTTTGTTTCCACCACAAATGCTCGTCCCGGTGACATTGTAGCAGTGCAAGGTCATGTTGGCATTGTATCGCGACCTGGTAATACAATCTCTGCGTCATCTACAGAAAATGCAATCGTTGAGAACGATTGGGGATTTAGACCGGGTCAAGATGTTCGTATTTGGCATTATTCAGGGGGGGGGCGATAAATGAATAAGGCGTTGAAGGCAGTGGTGGGCATGCTATGCCTATGTGTTGTCGTCGTGTGCATCTTGGTGTTAAAAGATGATGTCAAAGCATTGTTTGGTAGGGGTATTGTAACTGAGCGTATTGGCGATTTGGATGTGACGGTTTCTGGCTGCCAGACTAAGTGCCCTTGCTTTGTTTTGAGCAAGGCGAATGTTCCCAAGTCGATTGCTGGACAGCGTCCGTTCTCTATAGGTACCAACCAACTGTCTTTAGTTGTATATGTCGCCGAATCGGATCACCTTTATTGGCTTTGCGGTGGAAATATAGGCGTGACGCGATATGCAGGGAAGCGAGTTTGGTTTTCCAGATGGCTTCTCCTTTCAGAAATCAACCTGAATTGTACGTATGACGTTCAAGATGACATGAAGGGGCTGAATGCGACAGTCTCATGTTCGGAAAATGACACGGAGGTCAAGTATGTGCTGAAATATGAAGAACTAGGGCGTAGCTACGAAATATCCATCGAGGTTGATAGAAATAGGTTGAAAGGGTCCCTTTAGGCAAAAAGAGTGGGGGCTGCGGAGGTTAAGTAACTATGAACAGTGTTGAATTCTTGCAAAAGTGGTATGGCTCCCAGTGCAATGGAGACTGGGAACATTGCTTTGGCATCCAGATAAGCACATTGGATAATCCGGGATGGTTTGTGTCCGTGGAATTGGATGAAACGCCTTTGGA
>JAEEHO010000032.1 GCA_016280845.1 Paludibacteraceae bacterium
AAGTTTGCCGTGGATGCGTTTACGCACCACGAGTCGTATATTGAGCACTACTCAACCAAGTCACTGTCCGAGTATCTCAAGTACAAGGCAAATCGCATCGGGGTGGTGTGGAACACGGACACGGGCAAGGTGAACTACTTTTTTCGAATAAATATTAAAACTCCCGAAAAGTTACAGTATATTGCGGACTATTATGAGAGTGCTTGTAACAGGTAGTGTTGGGTTTATTGGTTACCATCTATGCAGCAGACTTGCCGCGGACGGACACGAGGTTGTTGGGTTGGACAGCTTTAGCGACTACTACGACATCTCGTTAAAGGAGAACAGGTTGGCGCGGCTGCTGCGCTTGGACGGCTTCCGCTTTTATCGGGCGGACATAGCGGACGCGCACGCCTTGGAGAAGGTGTTTGTCTATGGGTTTGACATGGTTGTGCATCTTGCCGCGCAGGCGGGGGTGCGGTACTCGATTGAGAACCCTACCGCGTACGTGCAGTCGAACTTGGTTGGGTTTGCGAACATTCTCGAATGCTGTAGAAAGTATGATGTAAAACGCCTTTTATTCGCCTCGTCGAGCAGTGTTTACGGAGAGACGAATGGTAGTTGCCCAAACGTCGAGAAAGACGACACAAACCGCCCTGTATCGCTGTACGCGGCAACCAAGAAGGCTGACGAGGTGCTTGCGTACTCGTACTCGCATTTATACGGAATAAAAACCGTTGTCATGCGGTTGTACACGGTGTACGGTGAGTGGGGGCGACCTGACATGGCGTACTTCAAGCTTGCGGACTGTTTGTACCAAGGAGAGCCGTTTACGCTTTACAACGGAGGCAACGACATCCGCGACTTTACTTACGTCGGGGACGTAGTGGAGAGTGTCAGCCGTCTTGCGGCGAGAGAGGACGGTGCGCGGTACGAGGTGTACAATATAGGCTGCGGCAACCCCGTGCGCACGGGGGCGTTTTTGGAAGAGCTTGTTTGCATGTTCGGGGAGCGGGGGCTCATAAAGGACGGACGCTGCTACACCAATATAGCGGGGGCGCAGCTTGGGGACGTCGCCTGCACGTGCGCCGACTCAGTCGAGCTTGAGAAAGCGATCGGGTACAAGCCGCACACGCCGACACAAGAGGGGCTGAGCCGTTTTGCGGATTGGTATAAGGAGTACAAGACAAGTCGCTAATTTATATATTAGTGTGTAGATATTTAAAAATCGGAGTATTATGGCAGAAACACGCAGAAAGGTGCAGCTGCACAAGAAGGGCGATCAGTCGGACATGTGGATACCCTACACTACGGGAGGTTGTGTTCAGCTGACGGAGTACGAGAACGACGGTGTTACCTCGGGGGCTATTGTTGGTGGTGACGACGGTGATACGTTAAACACGGCGTTGATGCGACTTGAGAACCGCTTACCCTTTGTTGGGGCTACGGAAGAGTCGGACGGTGCGCAGGGTGAGGTTCCTGCTCCGACGCTTGCGGACAAGGAGAAGTTTTTGAAGGGGGACGGCACGTGGTCGGCGGTTGAGAGTTCGGAGATTGGTGACGGTGAGGTTACGATAATGGTAAACGGCACGCCGTACAAGTTTACGATGAACCAAAGCACAAATCTGCAGATAAATATCAGCATTCCCGAAAACCCTGTTATTTTCAAAGGCACGGTTAACACGACGGGCATAAACGGCACAACAACGCCTTTTCCCGCTGCGGACGCTACAAACAATGGACATGAGTATAAGGTAACGGAGGACGGCACTTATCAGGGCGTGTCGGCAAAGGTGGACGACATTCTTATAAGCAACGGAGTGATGTGGATTAAGATCCCGAGCGGTGACGAGCCGAGCGGCACGGTGACCTCGATTGGCGCTACCAACGGAGTCAAGACGGACAAGACGGGCGGTGCTGCGATATCGGACAGCGGCACGCTTAGTTTGAATCTTAAGACAACGACTCGCTCCGCGTACGACTCGGAAACGCCTGTGGACGTTAGCGGAAGGCAGTATCCTGTGGTGTTGGATAAGACGAACGGGTACTTGTCGGTTAATGTACCGTGGGAGAACACGCATCAGACTGCGGAGATTTACGCGGGGGTTCATGAGGGGACGGCGAATGCGGCTACCTCTAACGGGAACACGCATATTATCATCAAGGACGGCAGCAGCACGCACGAAATCAAGATTATAGGCAGCGACGTTGGCGTGACGAGCAACGCCAACGGTGTTATTACCATAGACGCGTCCAACAAGGCGGACAAGCAGAAGGATGTTGAGATAGCGGTTAACGCGAGCGGCGTGTTTAACAGAACGACAAACGCGAGCAACGCCGTGCTTAATACTGCTGCGCTGAGGGAGCTGCACTTGGGGGCGGCTGACAACACGCTCAACATACAGTCGGGGTGGAACTACACGTTTAGCGGAGCGGTGGCTGCGCTTAATATTGTGGCGAGCGGTGCTACGGGCGATCTTGAGACAAACGTTACGTTTGAGCTTGCGAGCGGTGCTACGGCTTCGGACGTTGTGCTGCCAAGCGGTGCGAAGTATGTTAAGGAAGAGCCTGCTTGGGCGGCGGGCGGCGAGTATATAATCAGCTACTACAAAGGGCTGTTTGTGTTTGGTGAGATAGGAACGAAATCGTAATAAAGTATGCGCAAGATTGTATCTCTGACAAGTTACGGTGAGAGGTTGGAAAAAACGTTACCGTTAGCGTTGAAATCAATTTTTGCAATGACGGAGTTTAGTCCCGATGTTGTGCTGCTTTATCTTGCCGAAGCCGACTATGAGCGACTTGACAAAAATATGCTTATTGAGTACAGCAAGGTGTCTATTAGGATTGTGGACGATTTAAAGTCGTTCAAGAAGTACCTATCGCTTGCCGACCGCGAGTTTGATGACGATATTATTTTTATAGCCGACGACGACGTTGAGTACGGTAAAGACACTTGGTTGACGCTACGGAACTTGTTTAATAACTCAAGGTTAGGTAATGCTATATTTTCGTCGTGTATTGCCGCATTTGACAGCACCTATAATCGCTCAGTACCGTCGTTTAAAAATAGAGCTTACAAAAACTTTTTATTTTGGAGTGGGTTTGGAGTACTTGTGCCACCGCGCGTAATGCGTTTAGAGGATAGCGTTTTGCGTGACGGGTATGCCTTGTTGGAAGACGGTGGTCTTAATGACGACGTGTTTTTGTCGGCTTACTGCCTAAAAAACGGCATAGAGTGCGTAAATGCGGCGCAACTTCAAACCGTATTGGACTTTGACGGTAACAAA
>JAEEHO010000033.1 GCA_016280845.1 Paludibacteraceae bacterium
ATTGGTAATCTGCTGATTCAGAATATCGTGCTGATGGTAGTGCCGATTTCTGTCGGTTTCATCGTCAATATTTTTCGTTCTGAGGTGGCAGCAAAGATTCACAATGTGCTTCGTCGTATCGCTATGCCGGCATTGTTGTTGTTGATTACGATCTTCTTCTTCCAACACAAACAGACCATAATTGCGGAGTTTGGTTCGCTTGGCCTGACGATGACTGTGCTTATCCTGGCTACAACGGGATGCGGCGCATTGATCTCATGGGCGCTGCGTTTGACGGACAAAGAGCGTCGAACGTTGGTTATCGAGATAGGTATGCAGAATGCGGCGCAAGCTATCACTATTGCTTGCAGTCCGCTGATTTTCAATAACGATGTGATTGCTATTCCGGCTATCATCTACGCCTTGATGATGAACCTCATCCTCTTGGCTTATGTTGGACTTACCAAATTGCAAAAATAGTTATGAACTTTCAGATTTTCGGCAAAGACAGCCGACCGACGCTCCTGCTCATTCCGGGTTTAGGTGTTTCGTATGAGATCTTCCTTCCGCTTATTCCTATGTTGGAAGATCGTTTTCGCATCATCGCAGTAGAAAACGACGGATTTACGCTTGGCAAACATACACGCTTCACAACGGTGGATGACCAGGCTGCGCAAGTGATTGCGTACGTGCGTGATAACTACAAAGGTCATCTCGATTGTGCTTATGGCCTATCGTTGGGAGGAAAGATTCTCTCACGTGTCTTGGAGCGCAACGAGATAGAGATAGATCATGCTGTTATGGATGCTGCGCCGCTTTTGCCGTTGCCGAAATGGTTAATTGACCCGTTGCGTTATTTCCAGGCGTTCAATGTGTGGACATGTTACCATTGCACGGGATTTTGGAAGTTCGTTTTCCATTCCCACTATTACGATGTCTTGCTGGACGAGTGTAAGAAGACATTTCCGTTCGGCGGCACCAAGGCTGTGCGCGATGGATATAAGTCGGTTTATACCAATAAGTTAGAGAGTATATCCGGTAAGGACATGCATTTTTGGTATGGCACCAAGGAAGCGTTCGTTGCCAAGCCGCAGGCTGAACATCTACGTTCCCTTTGGCCGCAAGTACATATCGAGGTGTTTGACGGCATGAATCACGGCCAGATGCTGGTTGACCGTCCCGAAGAAGTAGCCAAGCGAATAATCGCCATGTTATAATAATTAAAGCCGCACGAAGCGGCTTTTTTATTGAAAGAAACTGAAATGTACACTGCCGTATTGGCGTGTTTCTACATGGCGTGGGTGTTCGGTGAAATCCGTGTCTTTGCCATGCTCGATCACCAACCATCCGTCGGGTTTCAGTATTTCTCGATCCAATATGATATCCGGTAGGGCAGGTAATTGCTCCAATGCATAAGGCGGGTCCGCGAAGATCAGGTCATACTTAGCACGGCAAGCATTTAGAAACTTAAACACGTCGCCGCGAATCAGGTCCAGATTGTGTATGCCGAGTTGTTTGCAACAGGATATAATCCAGTTCTGTTGTACGTGTGCCAGTTCCACCGCCGTCACTTCTCTGGCTCCGCGGCTGATGCACTCGATACCGATACCGCCTGTGCCGGCAAAGAGATCCAACACGTCAATCCCCTCAAAATCCATGCGGTTGTTGAGCAGATTGAACAGACTCTCCTTGGCGAAGTCGGTGGTCGGCCTTGCGGTTATATTTTTAGGGGGCGACAATCGCCGCCCCCCATATGTTCCGGATATTATTCGCATGTTTTTATTCCCAGTTGCCGGCGTTGTTGTTAGGTGAAGAAGCATCACCAACCTTTAAGCCTGCGTAGTGATCCAGTTTCTGCTCACGGTCAACGAGATTAACCAGTTCCTGCTTGTTCAGGTCGCCCAGGTAGGCCTCAAATGGTGCGCGTGCTTCAAACAAAGGAACGCGAATACCCTGGCTGGTCTTGTAATCGTTGTTTACCTCGAGTTCAAACTGTTTGTTCTCTCCATTGAACGGAATATAAGTGATCTGGTCAATGTTCTCAGCTGTATATTCGCCTTTGTAGAGAGCCTCCAGCATGTTCAACTCGATGGTGTCGCGGCGGAAACCCTTCAGACCATTGTCCTTTACATCTCTGTCGTTCTCCCAGATATATGCGTAGAGAGCATCGTTGTCTTCGAACGAGTTCTTCTTGAGAGCGCGTTTCTTGGCTGTTTCCAGGATTTTTACGGCTTTTGCCTCAGTCAGACCTCCCTCCAATTGCTTGTCGGTCAGACTACCTTCCTTGAGCAACTCCTTCTTTGGAGCAGTCTTGAGGAATGTGAGCAGAGTGTCATAACTTGCGGTGAAACGACCGTTCTGGTGATGAAACTCCACCTCTGCGGTGCGGAGGTCAACCAGTTTCTTGATGACTACTACCTCGCGCTGAGCACGTGTGTTCTCAAATTTGATAGGGGTGGTAACACTCGTTACGCAGAAGTAAGCCATAATGCATGCAGCGATGCTTAAAAGACAAATTACAATGATTCGTGTAGCTTTCATTATAGATAAAAAATTATTTGTTTGCAAAATTACGCTGCAAAATTACAAAAATATTTTCATATGTGCAAAAAAAATCGTAACTTTGTCCCCGATTTTTATATATAGTACGATGGAAGATAGTAATAAAGTCCTTTTTGACATCCTCAACGAGCGTCTTGAGTTGCTCCGACAACTGGATGCTGAGGGTGATTCCGATCGTCGTAGGCATATAGCCAAAGAGACACAGACACTGCATGCACCGATGGCGCACCGACTCGGTTTGTACCAGATTAAAACCGAAATGGAAGACCTTGCGCTCAAGTTTCTGGACTACGACACGTATAAGTATATTGCGCACGCGTTGAATGCCAAGAAGGCGGAGCGCGAAGAGTATATAGCACGATTCATCGGACCGTTGGAGGAGAAACTGAAGGCCGAGGGATTCACGTTCACAATCAAGGGGCGTCCAAAATCCATCCACTCCATCTACCACAAGATGCAAGCGCAACATTGTGACGTGGATCGTATATATGACTTGTTTGCCATACGTATCATTCTCGACTCGCCCGTAGAGAAAGAGAAATCCGACTGCTGGCAGGTCTATTCGCTGATAACGGATATCTTTCCGCCCAATCCCAAGCGTTTGCGCGATTGGTTGTCGGTGCCTAAGGAGAACGGATACGAGTCGCTCCATACTACAGTGCTAGGTCCCGACAAGCGTTGGGTAGAGGTACAGATTCGTACCAAGCGAATGGACGAGGTGGCGGAGAAAGGTGTGGCAGCTCACTGGTCGTACAAGGGTGTCAAGGGCTCTATAGTACAGCGCCCGAGCGATGTATATGTGTTCACCCCTACGGGTGATTTGCGTCGTTTGCCGGCCGGAGCGACTGTGTTGGATTTCGCATATTCGATACATAGCGAAGTGGGCTCACACTGCGTGGGCGGTACTATTCGTAATCAGAATGTATCTATCCGCCAGAAGCTGGAAAACGGTGATCAGGTTTTTGTGCAAACGGCGCCCAATCAACACCCCAATGCAGACTGGTTGAACTTTGTTGCATCTACCAAAGCCAAGTCGAAGATACGTCAGGCGCTCAAGGAAAATGAGTACAAGCAGGCCGCTGAGGGCAAAGAGACCATCGAACGCAAGTTCAAGAACTGGAAGATTGAGTATACTGAGGCGGATATCACCCGCATGGCTCTGCGCCTTGGCTACAAGGCTGTGTCCGATATGTACCAGTCGGTTGCTACCGGCAAGGAGGATGTCCAGCGTCTACGTGATGTAGTGCTTGCGGCGGACGAAGCGCCTGTTCAAAAAGAACATTCCGAGTATATCCCCAAGAACGAACAACAGGGATTGGCCATCGAGGTGGATATGAATGTCAAGAATGTGGACTACAATATGTCCAAGTGCTGCAATCCTCAGCCGGGAGACCCTATTTTTGCGTTTGTCTCGGTCACCAAGGGTATACGTATCCACCGTTGCGATTGTCCGAACGCAGAGAATATCCGCGAGCGCTATCCGTATCGCATGATTCCTGCCCGCTGGAGCAAAAAGAGTTAAATAACTTGTAATTCCCAATTGTTAATTGATAATTGAGTGACTATCCGAGTATATTGTTAGAACAAGCGGTCAATCAGATGGCTTCGCTGCCCGGAGTGGGGAAGAAAACAGCCCTGCGCCTGGTGCTACACATGTTGCGCCGTTCGGGAGACGAAGTCCAGGCTTTCTCCAACGCATTCACGCGCCTGAAGAGCGAAGTGGTTTATTGCCGCGAGTGTCACAATATATCTGATAGTGAATTGTGTCCTATTTGCAGTTCCGCTCGTCGCGATCATTCCACTATTTGCGTGGTGGAGAATGTGCAGGACGTCATGTCGATAGAGAATACCGGTCAGTACAACGGCGTGTACCATGTGTTGGGAGGTATCATTTCGCCTATGGACGGAGTAGGACCGAAGGACATAGAGATTGATTCGCTGGTTGCACGTATCGCTCGTGGAGATGTGCGCGAAATCATTCTGGCGCTGCCTACCACCATGGAAGGCGACACTACCAATTTCTATATCTATCGCCGTATCCAAAATTTAATCAATGAGCAATCAGCAACGAGCGGCCAATCATCCTTGCGCATTTCGCAATTGGCGCGTGGCGTGGCTATCGGTAATGAACTGGAATATACCGACGAGATTACGCTGGGTCGCTCTATCGTCAACCGAACAGATTTTACAGCTTAATATGGAACAAACAGTACGCAAACTCAGTTGGCTCTACTATGGCCAAATGGCTATCGCACTCATTGTGCTGACGGCCATGTATTATGCCTCAACCAAAGGCTTGTTCGAACCGCTCGATCGCATGTCTACCATGGGACAGATAGTGCAGTATATTGTCATCTTTGATGCTCTGATTACTATACCCATGGGATTGTATCTAGTCAAGTATTTCCGCCCGCAGACCGAAGAAAAGTACTTCAAGTGTGCTGCTTCGCGTATCTTGTTGGCTAGCAATGCGATGCCGCTTGGAATCTTTGCTTTCTACTGGATGGGGTGTTACCAATCCATGATTTGGGTTGCTGCCATTGCTGCTATCGCGTGGTACTTCTCCAAGCCAACTGTAGGCAAGATGGAGCAAGAGATGACCCTCAATGATGACAATCAAGAAAATTATTAAATACCGAGTATATGATTATCGCATGTGACTTTGACGGAACTATCGTTACCCACGAGTATCCAAAAATCGGCAAACCTATTCCGTTTGCCATCCAGACTCTCAAGAAACTGCAAGATGACGATCATCATCAAATTATTCTATGGACAGTGCGCGAAGGCGAACTATTGCAAGAGGCGGTAGATTACTGCAAGAGCAAAGGATTGGAATTCTATGCAGTCAATAGCAATTATCCGGAGGAGGAGCCTCATCATCATGCAGCCCGCAAGTTGGTGGCCGATCTTTGGATAGACGATCGCAATCTAGGCGGCCTGCCTGATTGGGGAGTTATCTACAACATGATTCATAGCGGTAAATGCTGGGACCCTGTTCCTCAGGGCAACATGGAGAATCTCCGTCCAAAGAAGAAGGGATTCTTCGCCCGCCTATTTGGATAAGAGCAATCGCAGGCACAAGCTTGTTGGTGCGAAGAACAAGTAGTTTAGACGGCAAAATAGTGTCTAAATGTGATTTTTTTCACGAAAAACTTGTATATTCCAAATATTTGTTGTACTTTTGCACCCGCTTTTGAGAAATGAAGCAAACCATAGAGCAAGTCCTATACGACCAGCTCCCTCTAAACTCCCCCAGGCCTTGACCGGAGCAAGGGTAGGAGGTTGTAGCGGTGCGATGTAGTAAGCTTGCTCTTTTTTTATTCTATACGGTTTCCCGTCATATCATACACTTGTCCGTTGCGGAGGATTAGAATCCTACCGTTTCGCAGTATCTTTTGCGAACCGATATGCTCTTGATTAGCAGACGCTTGGGTGCTTAATAAATCCATTGTGTATGCGGCCCATGCATTGGGGATGCCGTAGCCGTACTGATCTTTGTCCGGCTCGGTATGGCGGTCGGCTGAACGAATGATGCGTTCACGTATCTGCATGGCGTTTTCGCCCGGCAGAGCAGACCATAGGCTGGCAGCTAATCCTGCTATTAAAGGCGTTGCGAAACTAGTTCCGTTGCTGCATTTCTCCATTCCATCCGGATAGATCAGATGAGTTTGAACGCCCATAGCACACACTTCGGGCTTGATACGCCCGTCAACCGATGGACCGTAACTGGAAAAACCGGCTATCACTCCTCCTTCCGTCACGGCTCCCACCGCCAGAATACTGTCAGCATCGGCCGGTACACCGATCATGTGCCAGTTGCTATTGCCTTCGTTACCAGCTGCAATACAAACCAACATGCCCTTGCGTGCTGCGATATGTGCAGCGCGTGACGCGCGTGTGGTTTTGCCGTCCAGAGCCGAGTAAGGCAAGGTCCATGTACTATTGTCGAACTCGGCGTAGCCAAGCGATGCGGAGAATACATTGACTCCTAGCGAGTCGGCTTTCTCCAGCGCTGCAACGATGTTGTCCATCTCTTTGGGCGATTCAGTATCGTTCTCCTCCGAACGCATGAGGTAGTATTGTGCCATTGTGGCTGCACCGCGGTAGGTTTCAGTCAAGCCGCTGATGGTACTTAGACAAGCGGTGCCGTGCGTGCCGGTGGAACCGTAGAAATCGTCAATGTCATCGGTAAAATCGAAATGTCCCAACTCTAGTTCGCTTTGGCGAAAACAGTTCAGTGTGTTGGCATTATAGAATCCTCCGTCGCAAACAGCCATCACTATGCCTTGACCGGAATAACCCGCCTCAAGCAATGGTAACAGATTATACAAACGCAACTGATCGTCCGTCACATAGGAGTTGTTTTTTGTCAGTATGGAACTCTCTTCAGACCGCTCTCGCAGGCGTTTGGCTATGCTGTATTGCGAACTATAGTTATTGCGAGTCATCTCAACGCGCTTGACAAACGGCAGCATGGTTACCTGTATGGCCAACGAATCACTCATTGTGAATGTCGCACCATTGAACCAACGCGTGGTATGGCAGAGCGTTGCACCCATACGACTAATGCTGTCCACATAGGCGCTGCAAACAGGATAATCCAAATCGTCTGTGGGTATGTTCCATTGTGTTCGTTGCTCTTGCGCACGCGGTGACAAAGCTACCGATGTGTTCGTCGGTTTGTCTGTGAACGACACGAAATAGGCACCCAGGAGTATGAACAGGTTAATCATTGCTTGTTATTTATTGCTTAGTTCTGATAGTTAACTTCTAAATTTCTATTTATGATTGCTCACGGCAGACGATTCACACATATCGCGTGGGGTTACTTCAGTTCGAGTCGAACGACGTTCTCCACGTGTTGGGTGTGGGGGAACATGTCCACCGGTTGAACAGCAGTGACACGATACTTGGCATCTAGCAGTTGCAAATCGCGTGCCTGGGTAGCCGAATTGCAACTCACGTAAACGATACGTTTCGGTTCGGCATTGAGGATTACATTGACCACATCTTCGTGCATTCCGGCACGTGGCGGATCGGTGATAATCACGTCCGGACGGCCGTACTTGGCTACAAAGTCATCATTCAAAATATCCTTCATATCTCCTGCGAAGAATAGTGTATTTTCAATTTTGTTTATCTTCGAATTGATTTTCGCATCTTCTATAGCTTCCGGCACATATTCGATACCGATGACTTGACGCGCCTGGCGAGCCACAAAATTGGCAATCGTTCCGGTGCCGGTATAGAGGTCATAGACGAGTTCGTCACCCGTCAAATCTGCCATGTTGCGTGCCACTTTGTAGAGTTCGTAGGCTTGTTCGGTATTGGTCTGGTAGAACGATTTCGGGCCGACTTTGTATTGCAGATTTTCCATCTCCTCGATGATATGGTCCTGACCGAAATAGACCTTCACGTCTAGGTCGCCGATTGTGTCGTTGAACTTGGTGTTCTCCACATAGAGCAGGGAGATGATTTCCGGGAACTCGTTGTGCAGATATGCCAAGAGACCATTGGCTTTTTCGTCCAGTTGTTCATTGGTGGTTATTTTCTCGCCGAACGAAACGATGAGCATCATTTCGCCCTTGTGATTGTTGCGCAGAATGAGTGTGCGCAGCAGTCCTTCGTGCGTGTGCTCGTTGTAGAAAGTGAGCGCGTGCTCGCGTGCGTAGTCACGAATACCATTGCGGATTCGATTGTTGATTTCCGGCATGAGGTGGCACTCGGTGATATCCAGCACTTTGTCGAAGCAGTTGGGGATATGAAAACCAAGTCCGTACGCCGTATCCACATTGTCGAGACCGCCTGCTGCTTCGATGGCTTCCCACGGCAACCATTTGCGGTCGGCGCATGTGAACTCCAGTTTGTTGCGGTATTCGTAGATATGCTTGCTGCCCATGATGGGACTGATCTCCGGTAGTTCTACCTTGCCGATACGGGTTAGATTGTCAACTATCTCCTGTTGCTTGTATTTCAGTTGTGCTTCGTAGGGCAAGATTTGCCATTTGCAACCGCCGCAGACACCAAAATGCGGGCAACGCGCTTCGCAGCGGACTTTGCTCGGTTTGACCACACGCACAACGCGTGCTTCTTGGAAACTGTGTTTCTTCTTCGTAATCTGCAGATCTACAATATCTCCAGGTACGCAGTTAGGAACAAAAGTAACAAGGTCGTTGATTCGCACCAAGGCCTTTCCTTCGGCAGCAACGCCGGTTATTTCTACATTCTCAATAAGGGGTAAATTTTTCTTCTTCATTTAGTTCTATTCTTGCAAAAGCCATCTAATCGAAAAGTGATAGATGCGGTCAAAATCAGTAGTTGCTTCGAGTGGAAAAGCCCATACGAGCGTGCGTGAGTTGGTGTAGTTGCTCTTCCATCCCACAGCTGCGTCACAGCGTTTGTCTACATAGTGGGCAATGCGTTTGGCTCCGTCTCCGTAAGGCTGGATAGCCTCTGGTGTAGGGCAGAAGATATGTCGGTCGTTGGGCTGCATCTCCAACTGATAGGTCACCTTGTGATGAGCAGCGGCAATCTCTCCGGAACG
>JAEEHO010000291.1 GCA_016280845.1 Paludibacteraceae bacterium
CCGAAACGGTGTATATTGAAAGCACTGACGTAACCTATAACTCAGATAGTGACTACGGCTTTTACGTTACCACGGCGTACACGTCGAGCGACTCGCAAAACTCGGGGGTTACGATTTGCGATCTAACGTATGAGGATGAGAATGAAAACGTAATGGACGCAAACAGTGTTTTGAGTACCTACTACGAGATTGTGTTTGTGCCCGACACCAATCCGCAAGCTCCGCTGATCGTGCAGCGTTGGGTTTGCAACAAGGACGCTGCGTCGTACCTGCGCGAAACGTCGTACATACTTAACGACAACGACAAGATCGACCTTATAAAGGAGGACGAGCGCATAAAGTACAACAGCGAGGAAAAGGCGTTGGATAAGTACCTCGACGTGCGGTTCGCCTTGTCGGAAACGGCAAACATTGAAAAGGTTGACCTTATCCGCATCGGGGTTATTGGTGAGAACGACAGCCCAACCCCGTCACCGTCGGTTGACTTTGACACGCAGAAAAAGTACTTTGTGTACGAGGACACCACCTACCACAGACAGTGGGTGGTTATGGACACAATTGAGCATTACTCCAATGTGTCGATCATATATCTGCTCAAGCAGCTGTTTTCCGACGAGTGCGCGTTAAAGGCGCAGCCGCTGTTTTTGTACAAGGAGGACGACACGACTAAGGCATCAATGTGCGCCAACTTTATAGACACGGTCGGCGGGGTGGACAAGATAACGTTTGAGGTCGAAAAGTACGACATAAACAAGATGCTGACCACGTACACCGCCACAACCAACCTGCCCAACGACGAAACCTCTACCCCGACGGAGGAAGAGGAGGAGGTTATCAAGGACAAGAACAAGGTGCAGGGGATATACTACGGCGACTACTTTTTTAGGTGGGAGCAGTACGGTACGGAGAGCAACCTTAACGGAAACAACTCCAACAAGGGGTTCTACTACAAGGACGTGTACACGCTGCTAAACTTTGACAAGCTCCCCGTGCCCGAGACTCAGGACAGATACGATAGTTTAGACTTTTTCTTTGACGGCGGTGACAACCTGTACTTTATCGACAAGAATAAGACCGACTATCAAAACAATCAGGTAAAGGAGCTTGATGGACGTTTGTACGAGAACACGTTCCGACAGGACTTTATTGAGACAATGTTTTTCAACCACTTCATCAAGGTGTACCCTATAACCAAGTACAAGTCGGACAGCTTGATATCGACGACGCGGTTATACTGCGACAATCTTGAGCTTGTGGAGTTTGGCGGGATCATCCCGTACATCGTGTCTTACGACAGACGGGGCGAGCTGAACACCGACGAGAACTCGGAGGAGGTATTTAACGATCTTGACTGCTCAATCTTTTCGAAGATTGTGTCGTACAACAAGCACACGCACCTGATCACGGTAAACAACCCTGTGTTCTTTGAGAACTCCTACACGCCTAAGTACGTGGTTGTGGCGTACCAAAACGCGTCACCGTTTAACAAGATACAAACGCTAAACATAACCGCCCCGTCGTTGGCGATCAAAAACGTGGTAAGCGACTTCTTAAAGGAGTACGTCAACACCAACTACGAGCTCAACTTATTTACCGAGGCGGAGTACGAGGACTACGTTGACGAGCAGTTTGTGGACAGGGTGCGCAAAGAAAACGACACCACAGTGGACGGCTTGCGCAACACGCTAAGGCTCAAGTACAACAGCAGCAAGCTATTGTTTGGTACTTACGATCTACAGCTTGACAAAAGCAACACGCCCATTGTCGCAACGGTGCTTTTGAGTGCGGGCGGCGGCGAGTTGGATATAACCGCTGTCAAGTCCAATGGCAACTTTGAGCTTGTTAGCAACAGTGAGGTTTTGCTTGTAAAAGAGTTTAAATCGGGACAGTCAATTATAACGTCGATTTACTTTGGCGACAAGCTAAAACGGCAGCAGGTGGGAGCTGATTTATTTCGCAACATGACTAACCTTAAGGTTATCGAAAACTTCAACCCCAAAAGTCACGCTGCGGCTCACATAAACGGTGCGGTTGAGTCGGGTTTATGGTGGGCGGCGGATTTTAGCAGCACGCCTAACCTGCTATACTTTAACTCAGGCACGTTGGGAGGTTTGACTCATATTAAGCAGAGTCTTGATAAGTGTCCAATGTTTAGGGGATCGAAAATACGAACGGTGGACTTCTCAAAGATACGATGGAGCGTATCTAACACGCTGATTGACTTTAACTTTGATTATGTGTTTGAAGACTGCTCGTGTCTTGAGAACGTAAACTTCAAGCTACAAAACGGTAACAAGTTTAGAGCGGTCAGCATGATTCAAACGTTTAGAAACTGCGAGTTTTTGTACGAGATAGACTTGTCGGATATTGACATGAGCTTGGTGGGTGATTTATCGTCCGCCTTTGAGGGCTGCAAGCGGCTTAAAACCGTGAAGATTGATTGGGGTGAAACCTCCGTTACGAACAAGAAGGCGGTTAAGACGTTCAAGGACTGCCGCAAGCTTGAGGTGATAGAGGCTAC
>JAEEHO010000292.1 GCA_016280845.1 Paludibacteraceae bacterium
AGTTTGTTTACCAATAGACTTATATAACACAAGGTGCAATTCTGCTGTTTATTGGATTTTTGGAGGATTTGTATTTATTGTGTGTTTAGTGATTATAATATTCGGTATCACACACTACATAAAATGGTTTATTATAAATCGAAGAACATTTGTAAACTGTCATGGTTGCGACAAAGAGTTAACAGCAACGAGGAAAGAAGTCTGGGATCCCGATGAGCATACAACCGTTGTTGTTCTTGATACCATAGAAAGCATCCAAAGAACAATACGAATCCAGAGATATCGTCCTATGTTGCACTATAAATGTCCGACATGTGGGCATGAAGAGTATATTTGTCCATATTGTCACAAACCAGTTGACAAGCATGACAACCAATGCCCGCATTGTAAAAAAGGAATTGTAAGGAATACACGTTTGTAATGCATTCGTAAAGAAAAAAATGGATGTGTTGATTTCAGAGTGGCGCGAGAGTGGCGCGAGAGTGGCGCGAGAGTGGCGCGAGTGAACGAGACATTATCGAGGCAATCTCGAACCGTTTTCGAACCGTTTTCGAGCCGTTCTCGAGTCAACTTCGAGAGTAAACGCGATTGAAACATTCGTAAGCATGGCTGCTTTCGCAACTCTATTCTGTTGTACTTTCGATCAACTACCATAAAGGGACCTTTCGAAAGTACGTTCTTATCTCGCACAAAGTGCCCAAATGATCATTTCGCATTTCTGAGCGAACGACAATCCTTTGCACAAAAACAACCGCTTGTGCAAGCGCAGACTATTATTTTTGCACAAAGTCTTGTACATTCCAAAAAATTGTTGTACCTTTGCACGCAGTTTTGACAATAGCGCGCAATTTCAAATTTATTTTAAAAGGTACATATGAATCGTGACACAGAGATTTTTGACGTCATCCGCCGTGAGCGCGAGCGTCAAACCAAAGGCATCGAACTGATTGCCAGTGAGAACTTCGTTAGCGACCAGGTGATGGAAGCAATGGGTAGCGTGCTGACCAACAAGTACGCAGAGGGTTATCCCGGACACCGTTACTACGGCGGTTGCGAGGTGGTTGATATCGCAGAGAATATTGCTCGCGATCGACTGAAAAAACTCTACAACGCCGAGTACGTGAATGTTCAGCCGCACAGCGGCGCACAGGCAAACATGGCCGTATTCATGGCATGTTTGAAACCGGGCGACACCTTCATGGGACTGAATCTGAGTCACGGCGGTCACCTCAGCCACGGTTCAGCAGTCAATTTCTCCGGCTTGGTTTTCAACGCTATTGCATACAATCTGAATGAAGAGACCGGTCTGGTGGACTATGACAATCTGGAAGTAACGGCTCGCGAGCAGAAGCCGAAACTGATTATTGCCGGCGCATCTGCATACAGCCGTGAGTGGGATTATGCGCGTATTCGTCGCGTTGCAGACGAGATTGGAGCCATCTTTATGGTCGATATGGCTCACCCGGCAGGACTGATAGCAGCTGGATTGCTGGACAACCCATTGAAATATGCACATATTGTCACCTCTACCACCCACAAGACACTACGTGGTCCGCGTGGTGGTGTTATCCTGATGGGCAAGGATTTTGACAATCCATGGGGCAAGACCACTCCTAAAGGCGAGATCAAGAAGATGAGTGCCCTACTCGACTCCGCTGTTTTCCCAGGCACACAAGGTGGTCCGCTGGAGCACGTGATTGCAGCCAAAGCTGTCGCATTCGGCGAGGCGCTAACCGAAGATTTCAAGACCTATCAGAAGCAAGTGAAGAAAAACGCAGCCGTTATGGCACAAGCATTCATGGATAACGGTTACAAAGTGATCAGCGGTGGTACAGACAACCACTCGATGCTGATTGACCTGCGTACTAAATATCCGGAGTTGACCGGCAAGGTAGCCGAGCAGGCACTGGTGAGCGCTGACATCACAACGAACAAAAACATGGTACCGTTTGACAGCCGTTCAGCCTTCCAGACAAGCGGTCTGCGTTTCGGAACACCGGCAATCACCACCCGTGGATTGAAGGAAGACAAGATGCCGTGGATAGTAGAACTGATTGACCGCGTTCTCCAAGACCCAACGAACGACGCTATTATCAGCGCCGTTCGTGAAGAAGTGAATCGCGAGATGAACCAGCATCCGCTATTCGCATGGTAAATAAACTTTTCGCCAGATGGGAGAGACTAATTAGTCTCTTCTCATCTTGCGGAATTGATTTGGAGTCATACCCGTGTGTTTCTTGGTATACTGGCAGAAGAAACTGGTGTTCGGGAACTCCATCTCCTTCGCTACATCGCGAATAGACAACGTGGAGTTGCGCAAACGATGCTTCAGTTCAGCTACTGTCACATCAGCAATCCACTCGCTGGCAGACTTGCCACTGCGGGACTTACTGATCTCGGAGAGATACTTAGGCGTGATGGACAATTTCTTTGCGAACCACTGCACTTCGCGCTCATGCGGATATTGGTGCAAAAGGCTAACAAACTCGTGGAAGATATAGTCGCTCGAGTCGATGGACTCACGCGGAACTTCCTGACGAACAATATTGCCTTTATCCAAATAATTGAACACCTCCATCGTCACAGCACGTGCGAGAGACATCAAAATCTGTTTACGGTAAGCAGTACGTTCATCCATCAGTTGCAGACGGACAAGCATAAAATAAGCCTCACAGTACTGAATCTCCTGCTCCGAAAGATGGAAAACCGGGTTTTGGCGCATATACTCCTGCTTCTGCCACCAATGTGGTTCGACGCGCATATGCGCAAACATCATTTCTTCGTAGATAGCTGCCGATACAGTAATCTGCTTGAAACGGAAATCACTCGAATAGTCGTACGGACCCAACTCCTGACCAAAAGCAGGAACTCGCACGAACAAATCGTTAGGACCGATGTGAATAGTTTGTCGGTTTAGGACAATGTTAATCGAGCCGGCCTCGCAAAGCAAGAATGTCATCGAAGTGGCCGATCTTGTTTCCCGACACTCGCGGAGGCCCGCGATTTCATCGGTTAAAAAAAGGGCATCTGTTGAGAATGTCATAATATTAAAGGTATTATAATAAAAGGATTGTAATTACAATTCTGCGGCAAAATTACGAATTTTTTTCGAACATTCCAAATTTTTGCGCATTTTTTTTGAAAAAAAATATATTTTGTGTCAGTTTAACCTATAAAATCATATTGTTTATGTCAAAGAATGTTGCTTATGTACTTGTACTATTAATCATGGTAAGTTGCGGAAAAAGCGAGCGGTTGCTCACTTCTGCAACAGGCACTATCTACGAATGTCTCGTAGTGATACCGGACCGACCATTGAGTAGCGAATCATTATCGGCTATCGAACATGCCGGCACAGTTCATCCCAACGGAAGTGCCTATCAGCAGGCTGTGGCAACCACTTATGATCTGGTGCGCAACACCATGGCGGACGATATGCCCGGTTTGCCACAAATGGAACCGTATTTCGTTCTATCGCATGTGCCGTTAGCACAGTTCGACAACTATCTCAAACCGACACGCAATATTCTGATAGTAGAAATCAACAAAGACAAATATACCCAACTGAAGGTTCAGCGTGCGCGTGACAAATGGTCAAAACCGCAAGCTCTTGTTCGCATACAAGCACCTAATGACGAGACATTTGTCAACTACTGGTTGGAGCACGGAGAACAAATACGTGAGTGGTTTGTGAACGAGGAATTAGCGAGACAAATACGATTCTATCGCGCCAACACCAATAAAGACGCGCGCGCGTACCTGCAGAAACGCGGATACGATGCACTGATACAGGAGGAGTATGTAATAGTAAAAAGCGAAATGATAAAGGCGAATGAAGATTCCGTCGATGTGTTGTGGTGCTGCAACAACAAGGGTCCGATGCGTCGCGATATAATAGTTTACAGTTATCCGTACACTTCGCAAACGCAATTCTCCAAAGACTCGATATGTGCTATGCGTGACCGTGTATTGGGTCAATTGGTCAGTGCCCAAGTAGAAGGTAGCCACATGGGAACCGAATACATGTATTTCCCGCCGAAGAGCCGTCAAGTGCAAGCCTTACGCGATTCAACCGGCGGATTCTATGCTATTGAGACACGCGGTCTATGGAAAATGCTGAACGGCGAAGCAATGGGTGGCCCGTTCGTCAGTCTGACCCGGTTGGACCAAGTGAACGCACGCGTTGTTACAGCAGAGACTTTCATCTACGCCAGCGGGCAAAAGAAACGTAACGCTCTGCGTCAGTCGGAAGCAATACTCTATACGCTGAAAATGCCGAATGAAAAGTAACAATAAACAATTTACAATTCACAAATTACAAAGGTTTTACGGAGGACTGTACAAACTGATGAGTTCAGACAAAACGTAAACATAGCACGAAAGCCGCCAAAACGCTTTGTTAATTGTTAATTATTAGGGTTGGATCATCATTCCAACCCTTTCCATTTATAATAGCCGTAAACGCAGTTACATCACCAGCCAGAACGTATATTGCGTGATTTAGAAGAGCTGTCTTGCCACTCCCCAGATAACCGGTGAGCAGCAAGACAGGAATCTTAGATTTGTTTACTATTTGGTCTTTTACAAATTACCATATACTATTTAGTAGCGTACGTAACGTACTCAGGATAGTATTTCTCGACAAACTCATTGTGTCCGTTACGCTCGCAAGTCTGGAGCACGTAGCCGAGGATAGCCAATTCGCGGTCTTTAGTCGATTCCATCACATCGCGCTGACGCTTGTTGAGCGAAGCAGCAAAGCGCAGGTACTCAACGCAGGTTTGAGCCACTTTGTCCATAATAGCCAATGCCTTCTCATCCTGTTCCAAAAAGAAATACATCATAGCCATGGATGCGGAAGTATAATCGTACGGCACGTTGTAGCCCGGGAGTTGCTCTTCAGAGAAGTCGAGCACTTCCAATGCTTTTTCGTTCTGACCCTCACGGATGAGTTGTTCTGCCAATTGAGCGAACATCATTCGATGCGTACGGCACACGCGCATCAGGTTCTCGTCGATATAGATACCCGGCAGGTTCATATTGCCGTAGCGGAACTTGTGCATCATATTGTCGTACATTTTCTCGGTATTGACGCGCGGTTGACCATCACGACTACGCTCCGGAGTGATGC
>JAEEHO010000293.1 GCA_016280845.1 Paludibacteraceae bacterium
GAGGTCTGCACCCAGTTTGGTACCCAGTCTCATCCCGAGGGTCATAGCCACAGCGTTCTCGGGGTTAGGGCTGACCACTGTCGGGAAATTGCCGTCAATAACCATCTGCTCGGGCACCACGTGTATATTCTGGAATCCCCAACTACGCAGGCACATCGGCACAATCTGACGACCGGCACCGTGCATAGGCGTATAGACGATATTCAGGTCCTTCTGGCGCAGAATGGAATCCTGGTCAATCATGACAGACTTGACAGCCATCATGTAGTCGTAGTCCATTTCGCCGCCGATGATCTCAATCAGGTCGGGATTAGCATCCCACTTGACATCCTCCATGCGTACCTTGTTGACTTCGTCAATGATACCCTGGTCGTGCGGTTGGAGCACCTGGCTACCATCCTCCCAGTAAGCCTTGTATCCGTTGTATTCCTTCGGATTGTGGCTGGCGGTCACATTGACACCACCCTGGCACTTGAGGTGACGGATTGCGAACGAGCACTCAGGCGTAGGACGCAGGCTCTCAAACAGATAGACCTGGATTCCGTTAGCCGAGAAAATGTTTGCTACTGTCTCTGCGAACAAGCGACCATTGTTGCGGCAGTCATGACCTACCACAACAGCCACGCGGCCGTTCTGCACATTCTGGAAACCGCCCTGCTTCTGCACCTTGAGCAGATAGTTGGCATAGCCCTGAGTAGCCTGAGCCACGATATACTTGTTCATTCGGTTAGTACCTGCTCCCATTATACCGCGCAGACCGCCGGTACCGAATTCCAGGGTGCGGTAGAAGGCATCGATAAGTTCAGTCTTATCCTCTGCCTCTATCATGGCTTTGACTTGCGCACGGGTCTCAGCGTCAAACGGCTCCTTGGTCCATGCCTCAGCCACAGCCATCACTTGTTTTAGTTCATCATTCATTGTTGAAAATGTTTTTTATGGTTAATATTCTATTGCTTTACTTTGTAAATTGCATCCAAATTGCGCATAAAGCCATCGAGGTCAAGACCGTAGCCGATAACAAACTCGTTGGTTATACTGCGACCGATATAATCGGGTTTAGCATCGTTATACTCCAGTTTATCGGGCTTGAAGAGCATAGATGCGACGCGTACGGACGTAGCGCCCTCTGCACGCATATGTGCCTTGAGTTGATGGATGGTCAGTCCGGTGTCAACAACGTCTTCCACGATGACCACATCGCGTCCGCGCACACTCTGCTGCAGCGGAACGAGGAACTCCAGTTTGCCGGTGGAAGCCATGCCCCAATAGGAGCTGACGCGAATGAAAGTGATTTCGCTGTGGACTTTCACTTTCTTCAACAGGTCTGATGCAAAAATGAATGCACCGTTGAGCACAACAACGAAGAGAGGTTCTTTGCCCTCATAATCCTTGTTGATTTGATCTGCTACCAGCTGTACGTCCGAATTGATTTGTTCGGGTGTCAGCCACTCCTCAAACAGATGTCCTTGTTCTTGTACTGTTCTCATAATAGTGTAATTAGTTGGTTTTGCTATGTCATGGTATCAGCTTTCCTCGTAGTTCTGGAAGAGGAAATCGTTGTAGGGATAGCGTTGCACATGTATCGCCTTGATGCGGTCATAGAGCAACGTACGTAGCGCTTCTATATTCTGTTTGTCGCGTGCAGAGATGAAGATGCAGTCTTCGCCCAAGCGGGCCATCCAGCTTTTCTCCAGGTCTGCCAGCGAAAGGTTCTCTCGACGTACGGGTGTCAGATCGTCTTCTTCCTTCGGCACGTAGGTGAAATTATCAATCTTATTGAAAACTACGATACGCGGAATCTGAGCACCTCCACCTTCAATAGTAGTAGCCTTTTTCCAAGGCTTGCTCTCTTTGAGCAATGCTTTTTCCCTCTCTTGCGGAGTGGGTTGCGGAGCAACGGTCAACTCGTTGATGGTTTTCTCCACCACTTCATACTGCTCTTCGAAATTCGGGTGAGATATATCCACCACATGCACCAGCAGGTCTGCTTCGCGCACTTCGTCCAATGTGGACTTGAACGACTCAACCAGGTGGTGCGGCAGTTTGCGGATAAAGCCGACCGTATCGCTCAGCAGGAACGGCAGGTTGTCCAGCGTCACCTTGCGGACGGTGGTATCCAGTGTAGCAAAGAGTTTGTTCTCCGCAAACACCTCCGACTTGCTGAGCAGGTTCATCAGCGTCGATTTGCCGACGTTGGTATAGCCGACCAGCGCCACGCGCACCATCTTGCCACGGTTCTGTCGCTGGGTAGCCATCTGCTTGTCTATCTTCTTGAGTTCCTCCCGCAACAAGGCTATGCGTTGTCCAATAACACGCTTATCTGCCTCAATCTGGGTTTCACCCATACCACGGTTGGTGCCGCCACCGCCTCGCTGGCGGTCGAGGTGCGACCACATGCGCGTCAACCGGGGCAACATATATTGCAGGTGCGCCATTTCGACTTGCGTCTTGGCGTAACTGGTCTGTGCACGCTGGAGGAAGATCTCCAGAATCAGTATCGTGCGGTCGATCACGCGCACGTTGCCGGGCTGCTTGTCACGGCGATTCAGTTCTTTCTCCAGATTGCGGATCTGGCGGGGAGACAGTTCGTCATCAAAGATGACCACATCTATCGGCTCACATTCGTCATTCGCCTCTTCGCCTTTCGCTATTATATACTGTCTGATCTCCTCCAGTTTGCCCTCGCCGACATATGTTGCCGTATTGGGTTGTTGCACACGTTGGGTGAAACGCTTGACGGGTACGATGCCATGTGTGTCGGCGAGGAAGGCCAACTCGTCAAGATACTCCTTGGTGCGATCTTCCGGCTGGTCGGGCGTTATTAACCCGACCAGCACGGCATGCTCGATATACGGCTTGATCTCAATCATTAGAATTCAATTTTCGGAGCCTTGTTTGCACCCTCTTCTGCCTCAAAATACGGTTTCTTCTCAAAGCCGAAGATGTTAGCAATGATGTTAGCCGGGAAACGGCGAACAGTGGTATTGAACAAACGTGCAGTCTCGTTGAAGGAATCACGAGCAACGCTGATACGGTTCTCTGTTCCCTCGAGCTGCGACTGCAACTGCAGGAAGTTCTCGTTAGCCTTCAGTTCAGGATAGCTCTCTGCAACAGCCATCAGTCGGCCGAGTGCCTGGCCCAGTTCGCCCTGTGCGTTCTGGAAAGCAGCCAGTTGCTCCGGCGTAGCGTTAGACGGATCGATAGTGATCTGGGTTGCTTTGGCACGTGCAGCGATAACGCTCTCGAAAGTCTCCTTCTCGTGCGAAGCGTAACCCTTAACAGTTGCTACCAAGTTAGGAATCAGGTCAATACGACGTTGATACTGGTTCTCTACCTGTCCCCAAGCGGTCTCAACCTGCTCTTCCAGTTGAACCATGTTGTTGTACGATTTTACTACCCAAAGTACGAGGCCTGCCACCGCAATGATGATAAGCCATGTTGCTGATTTTTTCATAAGTTTTAAATTAAATTATTAGTTGTTAAATGTTTGTTTTCTTACCTTTGTACATCGTACATTGTCCCTTTGTACATTGTACATCGTCCCTTTGTACATTGTACATCGTCCCTTTGTACATTAATCTTACCATTTGCCTCCTGCTCCGCCGCCGAATGTGGAGCCTCCGCCCCACGAACCGCCGCCAAAGCCTCCGCTGAAGCCGCCACCCGCGTA
>JAEEHO010000294.1 GCA_016280845.1 Paludibacteraceae bacterium
GATACATTGATCCACTCCTTATAAGTCATACCTGCACGCGAGAGCGTAGAGGACATCTCTATCGGATAGTAGAGAATAGCGTGGAACGGATCGCTGTTGTCCCAACGAACACCTTCGGAAACACTCGGAGACAGTTCGATATTGCCCTGTCCCTCCAGACGACGTGATTCGATGGCGCAGAAGTTGAACGGATAGTCGGTGTTGTCACTTGAACGGCTGAAGTTACCGGACACGTTCGCGTTATCGTTAGCCGAGTTGTGCCATACAACGGTGGAACTAACGCGTGCGTAGGTGTTCTCAAACCATATACCTCCGGCTGAGGATTGAGCTAAGTTCTCACATACAGTGGATGCATAGACGTGAGCCAACGAATCTGAATTGACTGTTGCCGGTGCCTCTATGTAAATACCGCCGCCAATCTCCGCGCTGTTCTTTTTGACAATAGTACCGCTGACCAAAGCGTAAGGTTTGAGGTACAAACCTCCGCCATTAGCCACAGCTTCGTTGTTTTGTACTACGCAGTTGCGTATATGTGCGTATTCCGTTACTACGGCTCCGGCGCCTATCTTGTCTTCCTCGTTAGGCGAGTTGGCATATCCGTCTTCGATAAAGAGTCCGTCCACTACGGCGCGGTCTTTCTCGTCTGTCAGTATAGCCAATTGACCACCGGCATCCACCACATGTTCGTATTCATCGAAGAGGTTGTTCGTGAATGTCACGACGTGGAAACACTGACCGGCTGCACCGGTATTGGATGTGATCTTACCGGACAGCACCGTACGATAAGTCAATGGGTCGCGGTCATCTACTATCTGTCCGTTCTCTATATGATGGAAGCCCGGTTTGTAACCGCCCTTAATCTGCACTCCGTGCGGAATGATGAACGAGTAGTCCAGAGTGTTGTCATTATAGTTGGCATTACCATGCTTGGACGAACGTGTCGGAGTGTACCACTCTGCGTAATCGCTGCTGGTCGTACTATGCAGACTATCACCCAACAAACGTACCTCCACCGTCCAACTCTTATCCGGCGAACCGGCTACCGGAGTCGGGTTGACCGAATTATAGCGTGCCTGGGTCATCAATGCATATTTGTACCTGCCGGCAGCATCGATAATGAGTTGCAACTTCTGTGCACAGGCTGCGTTCTCAGGTGAACAAGCCGAAGCATCTCCACCCGGTGAGTCGTAAGCAACGTAGAAAATGGCATGTCCCGGATGGGTGGTTGTGTCCGGCTTGATACCGAGTGCAGCGTTATACTCATATGCACCGATGTCAATTTGGCAGTCCTGAATACGATTGGCGAAGTCCACATCCTTATCGGGGAATACACCTTCGTAATCAGCAGGTATGGCTCCCTTGTTGATACATAACGAACCATGAGCCAAGCGGAAATTATTCTCATTTGGAGCCTCTTCGCCGCGCTCAAACGGGTTGGTGGCTGCTGTAGGGTTTTGATTATTATAAAGAATACAGTCACGCATCTTGCCCTGTACGGTACTTGAAATACCAGTGGAGGATTGTACATAGCAGTTGTCGAACGAGGTTAAAAGGTTCTCCTTAACGGCACCAATGGCTTTACCGGTATTGCCGTACATAATCGTATTATACACCTTCAGTTGCGCACCTCCGTCACCATCATATTGGTGAACAGCGGTACCATTAGCGGTCATAATAGATTTGTTCTGCATTCGGCAGGTATTGTAGGCTACCGTATTGTTGTAGAAAGTAGCCTGCTCAATATATATGCCAGCTCCACGAGGGTCTTTTCCCCAACAAACATTATTGGCAAACAGGGAGTTATAGCATGTGCCTACCAGCAGGTAGATACCTCCACCGTTACTATTCTTGTCATTGCTACTCGTAGGAGTAGCATTGCGAATACCGGAATTGAGGTTGTTGAGGAAGAAGCAACTGATGACTTCTGATGTTCGTCCATCGCAGTATGCTCCTCCGCCACGTGTACGGAAACTCCAGTTGACTGTGTTGTCCACAACTACGCAGTGAGCCAGTTTTACGCCTTCGAACATACGTACACCTCCACCACCGTCACGGTTGGCATAGTAGTCATAGATAAAACCATTTCGAATGGTAAATCCGTCCCAACGTACATCATCGTATTGGACATATCCAGTGCCAATTTTGGGCGTTATAATTTTTCCGTTTACATTCTGACGGCGTTCGTTACTGGTATTATCACTACCGTCTATAGTTCCGGGCCACCATGTACTCATACATATATCCGGCATGTAGAGAACCGGTTTGCGGAAAGCTGAGATTTGTTTGCTGAATGTCTTGTCTACATAGCCTGCGGCTTTTTCTACTGTAGTGGAAGAAGTGATATCTTCGCCGCCGGATAGGCGTTCAAGTTTGAAGCTGTCAAAGACAGTCCATCCATCGGTACCGGAGTATGCACCTTTGAATCCGAAACGCAAGTGTCCTGACTCGCCAACATACACATCCACCCAGTTGTCTGCATACTTGCCCGAAGCAAACCAATTGGCATAAGTGGTTTGATTAACGGCTACAGCATTATCAGCGTCCGATATGTTCATCAGAACGCGTTCCTCGCCGTTAGCGAATAGTTTTACATTGTCCTTCGCCTTGCCCTTGTTGAATGCCTGACAGGAAATACGGTATAGACCCGGCTCCAAGTTGTTTAATTCCTGATAGAAATCGATAGCACTATTGTTCTTGATCCATGCGCAGTGATTGGTTGAACCTGCGAGAGTGAATCCGGTTACGTTTGTCCATCCGTATTTAGCCTTTGTGGCATCCCAATTACTTTTACCCATGTTCTGCTCAAAGCCCGGATTGACGATATGACTACTTAGATCTGCAGTCACATTATCTCCTGGTACTTCGTGGTACTCTGTATATCCGCCTCCCGGAATGGTATCGCGACGATAATACACAGGTATGGTGATAGAAGTGGTAGTAGTAATGGTCTTGTCACCAGACTCAGTATAGTCTTTATCCCGATACAGCATTACGCTTGGATCAAATAGCCATGTCGATTCGTCAAAAGGTTTTTTGTCTGAGATTTGCAGGATAGTCTCGTATTGCTCTTTCTCAGCGTCTAAGGCTATATCTTTTGAAGAAACAGGGATGCGGCTTGAAACCAATGCATGTCGTTCGCTCATAGCCGGTGCCTTATATTTCTGCGCAGGAAAACCGCCATATACTTCTACTTTGTCGCGCATGACGTAGCCTTTGTAGTCCTCATAGATTCCGTTTCCAACCCACACTTGTACACGATTGTCAGCATTTCGGTCCTTGTTAATCTCTGCGGCTTTCTCTACAGCGAATTGCAGTCCGCTCACGAAGTCCTCCGCACGACTGTTGGTAATAGAGACACTATTGTTGAAATCTGTGTTGTGAAAACCATTAGCATCAATAGTAACTGAACGTACCTGGTTGTCTTTTAGGTTGGTTCGGTAGAAATCTCTTGAAGCACCGGATTTCTCTCCATAGATAAACTCGGTCTTCTCGCGTGTCAGCGTGTTAGATGTGGTAACAGATTGTTCATTGGTCTTTTCACCCAATACGGTCTCACCGCCATCGGCTGTTGTGAAATGGTCGCTATCTGTGTATGTCAGATTGATACGTTTCTGTGTAATTGTCTGTTTGTCAATATAGTTGGTCGTTCCACTATGCCATACATAGTCAACGGCATAACCGCCTCGATAGAGGTTGTTTCTTGTGGTGACGGTGTTTCCTGCTCCATCTCCGTGTTCGGTATCAACCACATAACTGCCGCCTATCTGATAGACGAGATTTCCTGCAATGGCATTGCCCCAAGACGAACCATCGCGTTTGCCGGCACCGTTAGGTGTGACATAGATAACAGTTCCCGAAGCGGGCAAATCCTGATTCTCGATGGCTCCCACATCCGGAGCACCGCCGCGGTCTCGTGACAATACATCGCTTCGGTCGAAATTGTTCAAACTATTAGTGTAGTTGTTTATACGTGCTGCATTGACGCACGGGTTGGTTGTTGTCGGTGTATAGGATACGATACCTCCGTACAACGGACGGTCTCCGCTCGGCGTATTACCTACGTTGCGGGCCGGGTTGACAAAGGTCGGATAGGTCATGGCCGATGCGTCATTACGGGTGAAGATACATCGGTTGTTGCGCTCCGTGCTGTCTGCCGGTATGCCGGCGATATCCATGGTGAAAAGCGAATTTGCGCCATTCGGCAGGAAACCATTGCTAGTAGGTACCATATAACCATTCTGGAAAAATCCGTGCGGCATCGTCGGGTCTTGTGAGTGCAGATACAGGTCGGCATCAAAGATGTTGTACATGCCGAATATGTAGTCTTGTCCGTCTTCATTCACAGAGGTGACGTGTCCTTCTGTACCCAGCGTAGAGCGGTCCTCCAATACACGGTCACCGTTGCAGAACAGCAACGAGTTGTCCATACGGATATAGCCGCGATAGATATTACCATGACTATCGGTGATAGGCGCATCGCTCTCCGAATGCTTGCTATCTGATTTCAACGGGAAACCGACGTTGTTCACTATATCGCAGTGCTCCAAGTGGATGAATGCACGTCCGTTAGCCGAAATGATACCATTACCGTGGACATTCTCTCCCACCACGGTATAATCGGCCTTGTTATTACGTATCACGCAGTTGACCAACCACAACTCAGCATAACATACCTCGTTGTCGGCATTCAGGTACTCGCCGTTAGCATAGACGGCGGCGCCCATAGGCGAAGCACAGTTGTTGATCACGCAGTTGCGCACCTGGTTGTTCATCATATGGATACGCTTGCTTTGTGCGGTGTTGGCGTTGTTGAGCAATATACCGCCGCCGGCGTGTGCTGACTGACTCTGATAAACATTGTGCGTATTGGCGTCACTCAGTGTGAATCCGTCCACAACCACATGCTCTGCATTCGCCATAACGATGACGTGTGCGGCGTTGTTTTCATATGCTTTCACACCGCCTATACCGGTGAGGTTGGCGGTGATGGTGGATTTGTAGTCACGCGGGTTACGTCCTGCGGTGGTGGTACCGTCCAGTGAAGACGGATAACCGCCATACAGACGCATGTGGCTCTCCAAACGGATTGCCGCCGTACGAATGTTTCTATCCAGATAGTTACCCGGACCCACGGTGGTCAGTGTTCCCTGCTTTACCAGAATCTGAATGTAGTCGTGACGAATCTTCTCGCCTGTTGCCATTCCTGTAACGGGGTCCAAAGCAGGTATGTTGTAATAGTGAGTATCGTTGGCACCTTCCTGTAGATATTGACGGAAATACTTGATAGCCTCTCCGATGTCTCGAATAGGGGCATCCCATGAGTTACCCTCTCGGTCTTGTGCCACAAAATTACCGTTACTGTCATAGACTCCTTTTCGGTTCGGGTCGATGAATAGAGTAGGAATCAACGTGCTTGGATCTTCTCGGCCCTCCAATCCCTGCATTGGAACCAGTGCATATGTCACAGGGTCCGGTTTGCGAACCAGACCACCCAGTGTAGAAACAGGCTCATACGGGTTGGATACCACACCATAGTCGGTATGCGCATGACGCAACCACGGCGACACATCCTGTATGGCGTCATTCACCTGTACACCTTTCTGGTCGATAGCCGAGTAGGATGTCAAGTGCCAAATACGCGGACCGGGGATGGTGGCCGGAGTATTGTATTTCATGAAAACACCTGCACCGGGCAATGTGTCGTTCCAGTTATTGGGGTTGACTGTCGGGTTGAAGAAACAGCAGAAGTTACCCATTGAACCTTTGGTCGGCATATTGTCTTTCTCCAGAGAGAACACCATCTCCTTCTGAACACCCGTCCAGTCGGATATATCGTGGTTCATGAATGCCGAGTGGTAAACGAATGTCTCATAGTCTGCTCCGCTCTCTTGGTGAACGGTGGCAAACTGAATATCATTGTTGGCATCGCAGCGGTTGCCCCAGAATACGGAGTTGAAAATCATACCGCAGTTGCGGATATATATACCGCCCGAACGGCCGTGACGGCGACCATAGTAGGTCACGTCTCGACCGATACAGTTATTAGCCGTTACTGTTCCATGGTTGATGGTTCCGCCGTTAGCCAGATAGACACCGCCGCCTTCGGCTGCTGCCGTATTGTTGTTGATTACGGACGCGCTGGAGTAAGGCGAATAGCGGCTCACATCATCCACATTAGGATATTCACCCGTGATGCAGGAGATCATCAGACCACCACCGCAACGTGCGGCACAACTGGTAACATGAGAGTGACCCAACGAACCGTCATGGTCGATACACACACCGCCGCCATAGCCTTCCAACATGCCGACACCGCCGGACTCGCAGGTATGTACCAAGCAGAACTCAGCTACACCGCCGCCGTCCATATATATACCGCCACCACGCAGAGTGGCGTTGCAATACTCAATGATACAGTTCTTTATCTCCGAATTGCCTACCATGTAAACACCGCCGCCGTAGGCTGTATGGTCGCGTATGGTGGTAGAGCGCGAAGATGCGTTTCCTTCTCTGATGACACAACCGTTCAAGGACGCAGGATTCTCCAATGGTTTGTAGTGACCCTCTGTGCCTGCCGGAACACCTTCGTACGTGCCGTTGGTGGCAAACCATACAACGTGGAACGAACTGGCAGGGAAAGTCATATTGTAGTATCCGCGAATGCTGTCGAAGGTGAACTTAACCGATGCCGTCGAGTGGTTTCCGGTCAATATCGTCTTGTAGCGTAGATCCCATTGCGAAGAGATTGAGTCTCCGGAGGTGGTACCGATACCTGTCGGGTCGGACCAGTTATCCTTCACTTTCTTGCCGTTAGCCATGATACGGTCGCCCGGGTTGGATTCCGGTGCGTCGGGGTTGAAACCGCCGTAAACATGTATTCCGGCGTATATCTTAAACGAAGTGTTGAGCATAGAACCGCCCAATGCCTCGGTAGATTCGGTTGGTACGTACGTACCGGCGGCTACGTAGACCGAGCCGGACGAAAGGTTGTTAGCCCTGAGGTAATCGCGCAAATCGTTGATGGCATCTTGCAGTTTATTGGTCGCGGTAGCCCACGAACGGCCGTTGTTGTTGAATGCACCGTTGGGATGCACATAACGTATCGTGTCCGTCTGCGCGTACACGCCTGCGCAAACACATGCGCTGAACAATAAGGATAATATGTAACGTTTCGTTCTCAACTCAATCGCTGATTAATTGTTTTCCACTACTTTAGTTATCGTTTCGTCTCCTAATGGTTTGCTCAGATTGAAATTTGCCCGCATCCACGGAACAAAAGGAGTTGATGTATCTACTCTCAGATTCAGTGTCGGTCGGTAATTGTCGCTACTTCCGTTGGTGCGCAAAAGCATTTGCAACGGGAAGTAATCACCCGGCGTATTGCCGACAGTGTAAGGTATCGTATAGAAATACGTACGACCTTCCCACCATAATCCTTCGTCTTCAGGACTGACGATATGAATCGTCTTGCCTGCGTTCGGCAGAGTTGCCGTTACGTTCTCCATCGGACGGAAGCAGTATGCCTCGCCGTTGAACAGGTTGATTGCGTCCATGTACGTCAGTCGTACCGCCTTCTCGGGTGCTGACTTGCAGATGCGCACCGTGTCTGCCACATTCCACTTGATGTCCACCTTGGATGCAACGTGGTACATCAGCAGATCTACTGTAAACGAGTGGCCGCTCTGGCAATCGAATGTGCAGTAGTATTGGCCGCCACGCTCGTAGTTGTACGGCGTAGAGTAGATATTTTGCAAGTTCTCCTGAATGCTGTCAGGAGACGTGTCGAATTTCCAATTTAAAAGATCGCTCAGTGTCGATATGCTCGACATATTGGTGTTGAAGTTCAGTTTCTTGTTGCTGCATATACCGTAAATTCTGCCTTGCGGAGTCTCGTTTTGCAGAAGGTATTGCATATTTTTGTTGTACTTGTAGATATAGTCGCCGCGTGTGTCGTTTTGTCCATAGTAACGGGTGGTTGTCCATTCGTCCTCTCTGATAGTCAGTTCTTCTCGTCTCCACACGGTCCATGTGTCAACTCCCGTTTGTTTCATGACAAATATATACGCGTATTTGGGCAACTCGAATTGTTCGGTCGTCCCCGGATCGCCTATCACGCGTCTTGGTGCTCGCGCACTGCTTTCCGGAATAGGCAGACATAGCGAAACCTGCATTTCAACAGTATTTCCTATTTCTTCGTGGCATCCGGTAAAAATCAGCAGTAAGCAAATCAGTAATGGTATATGGTGTTTATATGTCAACGTCATGATTGTCTCCTGGTTTCCAGTCAAATTCCACCGTTGCACCCACTTCTTGGTAGTGTTCTGTATTCGGGTTCGGGTCCAACGCTCCATTTTCGTCCATTGCGCATTTAATGATGCGTAGTGTACCAGCTTCTAGTGGATCTTTGATAGTTAAGGTTGTGGTTGTGTGTCTATTTTCTATTAGTGTAGCCGTTACTACAAGGTTCCAACCTACTGTGTCGTTCTGTGTCGGAAAACCTACTGTGCCTAAACAGGCGATAGGCAACGGCTCGTTTGATTTTAATTGCTTGATTCTCGGTGCAATATGGTTAGCCTGTGTATCTACGGGCACGCGCTCCAATAAGAAAACGCAAGGGCGGTCATATTCGAAAACGCTGTCACTGATGTAGAAACGGTTGGCTGCTCCAAGCATATAGCCGTCCATGTCCTGCAGATTCTTGCAGGCTGCGGTGTCAATCACCAGCGCTACGGCAGCCGTAACCATATACATATGCACGTCGAAGTGCCTGATAGTGTCATTCATAATCATCGGCAGACGGGCTGTGTATAATCCTGTACGCAGAGGCTGAATATCTTCGCCGTCCGGCAGGTGCATGGCCATTGTCGCCGAATATTCTTCGCCCGAGAGTTGCACTTGGCGGTCTTCCGCCATGTTGGCAACCGCCAAGTGCATGTAATTCTCTTGGGGTAGTCGAATCGTATAAGTGGCGTGATTGCCGTTGATTTCCTTTTGAATCCGATGACGCAAACTATCTGTATCGCTCAGATAAAATCGGAAATCAACATCTTTCGCTACGTCGCTGAAGATAGGATTCAACCAGTTCTTCAGTGTCCGGCGAACAGGTTCCTCTATATCAGTTGACAATTCAGTCTGTAACTGCATATCCAACTCTGTATGCAGTTGCACCTGATACTCGATAACTAATTCATCTCCACATGCTTTCAAATCGTCATCAATCAAACTGCATGCTCCGAGAATCAGAGGAAACACTATGATTAGCAATCGTTTCACAATACTTATGGAACTTCAAAAACGTACTAATTGATAGAAGTACTCTTATTCCAAATCAATATCATAAGTATGGCCGGACTCCCATGACAGGTCAACCGACATACCGATTTCCAGTTGCGGAGCCTTCAAATCAGGAATCGTGCTATATGCTTTGGTCAGATTCTTGATATTGAAGCGAGCTGTTGTGGTGTAGTCTTGCTTGAATACTTTGCCTCCGGTTTCGGTTGCACTGGCTGCTGCCAATTGACCAACCAGATAGAAGCGTGCGCCTGCCGGAACAATTTGGCCACCCAGACCGTAGAAGTCAGAACCGGTATTAACAAACTCCAATGCAATAAATACGTCACTTCCGTTTGCGCCGTCATCAACTGCGGTCTCCAATACCAGCGTCGAGTTAGCTGCACTATAATCGCTTGCAGACGGTGCAGCTGCAATGTTTGCGGTCAACAGAGTGTCATAAATAGTGTAAACTGACGAACCGGAAAGAGGAGCAAAATCAAAGCCGACATTCTTCTGGTTACCAACCAACACTGCCTTCAGCGGATAACCGCCTACAGGAACACTGACTGCCTGCTGACTTGCTACAGGGTTGTTGTCGTTCAATGTACCACCATCAGCTGCCTTAACGCGTACATCCAGACGTGCTACTGCATATTGGATTGTATCCTTCAAAGCAATAGAACGTGTGCTGGAGCTAACGGAAGCATCGTCCTTCTCATAACCTTCCAGAATAGATCTCCAACTTGCGTTGTCTACGTAAGCTGCAGCCTGAGAAGATGCGGAAGTCTTGATTTTTGTGTTGGCAAAATACCACAAAGCAGCCGGATAAACATAGTTGCCGAGGCCGGCCGGAGCCAAACTGCCGAATGAGTGAGCAGCGTTGTTGCCGAACGAACCTTCTGCAAATGCTACAGAAACAGCACCTTCCGGGATGTTGTACTTGCGTGGGAAATTCTGCATTCCGCTTACAAGCTTGACATTGCCGGAACCATCCAACGATGCATAAGTCGGATTGAGAATAGCCTTACGAATAGCTTTTGCCAACGAATCCACGTTGAGAGAAAGCGAGTTGTACAGGTCGGTCATCATGCGCTCTACACCAAGTGTACTGAGAGTGGTCAGATCCTTGTAACTCTGGAACAGGTCATAGTAACCTTGGTTGAGGCCTGTGGTATAGTCTTTCCATGCTACACCATTGGCGTCCTGAGCTCCTGCTACCAGATTCAGATATGCGTTGAAAAGCGCAGCGTCGGTTGTGATGTTGCCAACAGCGGTACCATCGCAAATCGGTTGCAACGAAAAACTGAAAGTGGAAGGCTCGCCTGTGATAGAACCTGCCAGTGCACCGCAAGAGAATAAGTTAGCATTCGTAGCGCCGGACTTACCGTAGAACAAGAATGCAGAAGTACCCTGCGGAACCTGCTTGTCAGAATAAACTTTAGCGTGACCGCCTACTTTGCTTGCCGAATTGGCTGCTGTCAAATCGCCAAGAGAGATATTCTCGCCGTAGCGAACAGAGGATGAAGTTACTTGAGCCGATGCAGCGAACGGAATAAGAACGATATTGGTCATTCCGTTGGTAGCAAAATCTGTTGCGCCTGCTGTTTGTACTGTCTGTCCCGGCATACGGCGAGGACCGCCTACTTGGGCCGGTAGAGAAATAGCGATGTCGGTGGTTACTGCCGAAGCCTTCTGTTGCGGCTCTTTTTCGTTTTGTGGTTTACATCCCGTAAATCCAACTACGCTTGTGAGTAGAATAGCACAAGCTAAGAATGTCATCTTTTTCATTGTCGTAATCATTTTGGTTAAGATTAATATTTAGGTTTCTGTTTGAATAATCTCGCTTATTCAACACTTTCAAAAGGTTAAGTTGTATTAGAAGCAAGGACAGTATCTGTATATCTTTCCGTCTCGCTGCAAACGCCAGCGTCTTCTTGTCATACTCATCTGGTCGCCGCCTATCGGGAAGGAAAGATTCACTCCTATCTTCGGCAGTACCAACCATCTCTCGTCCTGGGCGGTTGCAAAGCCGCATTCGATACATTCGAACTGGTCGTACCAGGTATATCCGGCTTCAACGCCCGCCTCCAACTCTATGCTGAAAAACGATGTGATAGCGAAATGCCAACCGCCGCTGAGGCCTCCCATTGCCGCGTCGCCCTGAAAACGATTCGTAAGCACTTGCTGATACATCCAGTCCACAGGCCACGCATTTCCGCCGACATTGTAGTGAGTGTAAGCCGCATTGATGGAAATAAAACCGCCGTAGTACACATGGCAAAACCAAAAACGAGGTGCTACCCATACTGCGAAATGCCGCCACTTCGGGAACTTGGCATCGTCCAATGGAAACGGATTGAGCGAACCGCCTAATTCTATCGACCATCGAGGCGTCATCGTGAACTCTACCGCCAAATTCGGCGTCAGGATTGCATCGTATGCCAAGTTGTTCTTGATTGCCAAAATCTCCGAATCTGCTGCCTGAGAATTTCCTACGCACGTGAACAGGAAAATCAACGCACCCGCAACGAACGTGCGTGTGTGCGAATTGAAAAAAGGAAAATTCGTTGAGTGCAATATGGTACAGATTCGCGTTGTCATGAACTCGTGATTTAGGCTTGCGTTAATTAATTTCGGATGCAAAGGTACAACTTTTTATTGACATATGCAAATAATTTCAAGCAATATAGCGCATTTTTTACATATTGTATAATAATTTGCGCTTTTGGGATTCTTTTTTGTTTTATTGTTGAGTTTATAAAAGCAAGATTTTTTACGTTAAATTGAAAAAATCATTTGCAAATGTCAAAAAAAAGCAGTATCTTTGCGCAAATTTTCGCAGCATGGAAGATATGATACGACATAACGGAATTGTGCTGAGTACGGACGGCGAATCGGCGCGTGTGGAGATAGTACAAACCAGTGCCTGTGCAGCATGCAAGGCGAAAGGTATGTGCATGTCCTCCGAGAGTCAGCAGAAAATCATCGACGCACGGATGGCCGAACCGATGAAACCGGGCGATCGCGTCGAAGTGATGGTGCGCGAGCATCTGGCTTGGCGTGCTGTTCTGTTGGCATATGTACTGCCGTTCGTTGTGATGCTGGCCGTGATAGTCGGCCTTGATTATGCCACGGATATGAGCGAAGCCGTTGTCGGCACTCTATCGCTGTGCTCTATCGCACTATACTACATCGGTTTGGGAGTGTTCAAACATAAACTACAGAAACAATTCTCCTTCACCGCACGCAAACTCTAACGGGACCATTACGAGAGTGTCCTAGACAATACTCGAGAGATTTACGGGACGATAACGAGACGATAACGGGTGGCAGAATGACCATCCGTTCTTCTTTCTATAGTGGCGCGAGAGTGGCTGAATAACCTAGGTATAACCTACGTATAACCTAGGTATCACCTAGGTCCGACTTCTGTCTTTCCACTTTGAGACCGCAGATCGTTCTTTCTACTATGCCTTGTGAAAAATGTATACTGCAAAAAAGAGAAAAAAAAGCGGAAAAGATTCTTTTTCGCGCAGATGCTTGCGTATGTAAAAAAAATATAGTAACTTTGCGCGATTTTTCGGCTGGGCAGAAAAAAGCGATACGGCGTATCTTTATTATATAGGTTTTGCCCCCGATATAAGTCCGATATCAACAGGACGAAAAAATGATTTTAATAATATTAACAAACAATAACGTAACAAAAATTTCCAACTAACAATGAATCTTATTCTGATTTCAATGGGAGTACTGGGTGTAACTGCGTTTGTAGCAGCCGTGTTGCTGTACGCTATCAGCCAGTATTTCAAAGTGGAGGAAGATCCGCGTATCGACTTGGTGCAGGCCGTGTTGCCGGGTGCCAATTGTGGCGGTTGCGGATTTGCAGGTTGCCGTAATTTTGCGGAGGCTTGCGTCAAAGCCGGTTCTATCGAGGGATTGGCTTGTCCTGTCGGTGGCGAACCGACCATGGACGAAGTAAAGAAAATCTTAACTTCGGGCGGTGAAGCTGCTCCCGCTGCCGCCGGCGATCAACCTGCCGAGGGTGGCAAGAAGGGCTTCGATCCGGCTATTGCCGCTAAGATCAAAGCACTGGCTACACCGAAGGCTGTGTACCCGAATTTAATCACAATGGCGCAGAAAAAGTAGCATATGAAGACATTTAGAATAGGCGGAGTTCATCCGCATGACAACAAACAATTCTCTGCTCACCAGCCTATCACGGAGTGCCCACTGCCTAAGCAGGCTATCATTCCGCTGGTTCAGCATATCGGTGCGCCGGCGCAGGCTGTGGTTGAGGTAGGAGCTAAAGTGAAAGTAGGCGAACTGCTGGCTAAGGCCGGAGGATTCGTGAGCGCTAACATCTGCTCGCCTGTAAGCGGTACTGTCACCAAAATAGGAGACTGGACAGACGCTTGGGGTGCTCCCGGACAGGCTATTTTTATTGATGTACAAGGCGATGAATGGTTGCCGGAAATCGACCGCACACCCGACTTGGCTCGTCAGTGCACACTCGATCCGAAGGCTATCATCGACAAGATCGCCGCTGCCGGTATCGTAGGTCTGGGTGGCGCATGCTTCCCGACGCACGTTAAGCTGATGCCGCCTCCCGGCAAGAAAGCCGAAGTGCTGATTGTCAACGGAGTTGAGTGCGAACCGTACTTGACTTGCGACCATCAGTTGATGATGGAGCACGGCGAGGAAATTATCATCGGTATCCAGATTCTGATGAAGGCATTGGGCGTTCAGCGCGCTATCATCGGTATCGAGAATAACAAGAAAGATGCTATCGAGCACATGCAGAACCTGGCTCAGTCCAAACTGGGCATCGAGGTACTGCCGCTCGCTCTCAAATATCCGCAAGGCGGTGAGAAACAGCTGATTGACGCATGTATCGGTCGTCAGGTGCCTAGCGGCGCGCTGCCAATCGAAACAGGCGCAGTAGTGGACAACGTGGCTACTATCTTCGCTGTTTACGAGGCTGTTCAGAAGAACAAACCGCTCATCTCGCGTGTGATGACCGTCACCGGTAAGAATATTGCCAAGCCGGGCAACTACCTTGTTCGTTTCGGTACGCCGATTGACCAGGTTATCGAGATGGCCGGAGGCGTTCCTGAAGATACTGGCAAACTGATCGGCGGCGGCCCGATGATGGGTCGTGCAATGGATCATACCGAGCATATGCCGGCCAACAAACGTCTGAGCGGTCTGCTCTTCCTGCCTGAGGCTGAGAGTATCCGTCCGGAGGCTGAGAACTGTATCCGTTGCGGCAAGTGCGTTCAGGCTTGTCCTATGGGATTGGAACCCTATCTGTTGCAACGCATGTCCGAACTGGAGATGTGGGATGATGTCGAGAAGCACAACGTAATGGATTGTATCGATTGCGGTTGCTGCGTATTCACTTGTCCTGCTCATCGCCCGTTGCTGGATGATATCCGCAAGGGAAAGGCTAAAGTAGGTGCCATCCTCCGTGAGCGTGCCGCTGCTGCAGCTGCCGAGAAAAAATAAGTTGTTAATTGTAAATCGTTAAATCGTATATAAAAATGTCACACTTTATTACATCTCCGGCACCTCACGTTCACAGTGGAGATAGTGTCCGTCGCAATATGCTGTTGGTCATACTTGCGTTGCTGCCCGCTTATGTGGTGTCGGTGATCGAGTTTGGCTATGGAGCACTCATCACAGCCGCTGTCAGTGTATTGGCGTGTGTCGGTACTGAGTGGCTCGTCAGCCGTTATATTCTCAACGAACAGAAACAGACTATCGGCGATCTGTCGGCAGTTTTGACCGGTCTGCTCCTGGCTTTCAACCTCCCGTCTACTATCGATTGGTGGATTGTGGTTATCGGTGCTGTTTTTGCTATTGCAGTCGCTAAGATGACCTACGGCGGTCTGGGACAGAACTTGTTCAACCCGGCTCTCGCCGGCCGCGTTTTCCTGCTTATCGCCTACCCGGCACAAATGACCACTTGGCCTTTGGCTAAGGGCTTTGAGACCTCATACGTAGATGCAGAAACCGGTGCCACTCCGCTGGCATTCCTCAAGCAGGCCGTTAAGGACGGTCAACTCGTTGCCGACAAACTGCCGGCTATCAAGGATGCTTTCCTCGGCGCAATGGGCGGTTCGCTCGGCGAGGTTTGCGCATTGGCGCTCATCCTCGGCGGTCTCTTCCTTATTTGTACACGCGTGATCACATGGCATATCCCGGTTTCTATCCTGGCTACCGTGGCTCTCTGGGCTGCTGTGACCGGATGGGCAGGATTGCTTCCGGCTGACTTGACTACCGCTAACTACGTAGCATATAGCCTCTGCACCGGTGGTATCATGCTCGGCGCATTCTTCATGGCTACCGACTATGTCACCAGCCCGATGACGGCTTGGGGTAAAATCATCTTCGGTATCGGTATCGGTATCATTGTGATGGTTATCCGTACTTGGGGCGCTTATCCGGAAGGTATGTCGTTCGCTATCCTGATCATGAACGCTTGCGTTCCATTGTTGAACAAACTGCGTCCGACACGCTTCGGCGAGAAAAGAAAATAAGGAGGTACGACTATGGAAAAACTTCAAAGTACATTCAAGAATATGGTGCTTAGTCTGGTAACCATCTCGGTGGTTGCAGCAGGAGCACTAGCAGGCGTCTATATCCTGACGCTCAATACTATCAATGCGCAGAAGACTGCCAAGCAGAAACAGGCTATTCTGGCTGTTCTGCCCGAAGGTGCTACTGTCAGCGATGCTGAGAAAGCAAACGGCCTGACTGTGTACAAGGCATACATCGGCGACAAGTGGGTTGGAACGGCTGTTGAGACCGAGGAGAACGGTTTCGGAGGTCCGCAAAAGATCATGGTCGGCTTTGATGCAGAAGGCAGAATCATCAACTACGAAGTGCTGGAGCACCAGGAGACTCCGGGTCTCGGTGATCATATCGCTGAGTGGTTCAAGAATGCCGCTAAGCCGGGTCAGAACATCATCGGTCGCAAAGCTACCGGTGCATTCACGGTCAGCAAAGACGGTGGCGATGTAGATGCTATCACTGCTGCTACTATCTCCAGCCGCGCATTCCTGAACGCTATCAACAAGGCTTATTCTGCTTACACCGAAGGAGAAGTACAAGCCGCTACCGGCGCTAGCCAATTGTCTAACGACTCGACCGAAACGGCCGAGGTTAACATAGAAACGGAGGTTGCAAAATGAATATCGAGAACAACGCGCTGAAAACGCTTACGAACGGCATTCTCAAGGAGAATCCTACGTTCGCTCTAGTATTGGGTATGTGCCCTACGCTGGCTACTACCACCAGTGCTGTCAATGGTATGTCGATGGGTCTGGCCACACTCTTTGTGTTGGTTTGCTCCAACGTGGTTATCTCGTTGCTCAAGAATCTTATCCCCGACAAGGTACGTATCCCTGCTTTCATCGTCGTTATCGCTACATTCGTGACGATGGTGCAACTCGTCATGCAGGCTTACTTGCCCGCTATCTACGAGGTGCTGGGTCTGTTCATTCCGCTGATTGTGGTTAACTGTATCGTGCTCGGTCGTGCTGAGGCTTTTGCCGCTAAGAACACGGTTGGCCTTTCTGCTCTCGACGGACTCGGAATGGGCTTGGGCTTCACGCTTTCGCTCACCGTTATCGGAGCTATCCGCGAGTTGCTCGGTTCGGGCGCAATCTTCGGATTGCATATCTTCCCTGAGTATTATGCAATGCTGATCTTCGTCCTCGCTCCGGGTGCCTTCATCGCGCTCGCATACCTTATGGCCGCAGTCAACAAACTGCAGAAGAAATCGTAAATCGTAAATTGTTAAATCGTAAATTACTATGGTATACTTCCTGATATTTATCTCTGCGATATTCGTTAATAATATCGTATTGAGCCAGTTCCTCGGTATCTGTCCGTTCCTGGGTGTCAGCAAGAAGATTGACACTGCGCTGGGTATGGCTGCTGCTGTAACCTTTGTGTTGGTACTGGCTACCGTTGTAACCTATCTGCTGCAGATGTTGTTGGTTGCTTGGGGACTCGAGTTCCTTCAGACCATCCTCTTCATCCTCATCATCGCCGCTTTGGTGCAGATGATTGAGATTATTCTGAAGAAGATCAGCCCGTCGCTCTATCAGGCACTGGGTGTTTTCCTTCCGCTGATCACTACCAACTGCTGTATCCTCGGTGTGGCTATTCTGGTAGCTAACGGCACCGAGAAACTGCCGATGGGCGCAGAGCACAATATGTTGACCGGCACGCTGTTTGCTCTCGCAACAGCCATCGGCTTCGGCGTAGCACTCGTTCTCTTTGCCGGTCTGCGCGAGCAATTGGCTCTAAACAAGGTGCCGAAGGCTATGCAGGGCACACCTATTGCACTCCTCACCGCCGGCCTCTTGGCCATGGCCTTTATGGGCTTCAGCGGTGTAGTCTGATTATAGCAATACCTGTGATTTCTAGAAGAGGCAGTCCGCGTGGGTTGCCTCTTCTATTGTTTACGATATTCCCTTTTGTGCGCACACATACCATTATTTTTGCATAAAGTCTTGTACATTCCAAAAAAATGTAGTAACTTTGCGCACTAATTTGGTATATTATATTTGCTATAAACAAATTGTTATTATCCTATGCCTAGAACCGCAAGTAAGAACCGCAATATAGTTGACGAACGCGAAGAACGCGCCATCCGCGTAGAAGAAGAAAGCATTTGGACTGCCACCAAACGTGTGCTGCTGGACCGCCGCACCCGCATGATATGCGGCCTGCTATTGTTGGCGTTCGCCGTACTCGCTACAATCGCCTATGTCAGTTATCTGTTCACAGGCACGGCTGACCAGTCGTTGCTGGGTATGGACCACGATGACCAGATCGCCCATCGTATGCAAGTGACCAATCTGCTGGGTCTGCCCGGTGCCAAACTGGCGCAGTTTATGGTGGAGGGCAGTTTCGGTTTTGTCAGCGTGCTGCTGGCCGTCATGATCGGCATGTACGGTCTGCGACTAATGCACATCAAGAAGGATGTGCGCTGTATTCGCATCTTCTGCACCACCGTCTTCTGGGTGCTGTGGGGTTCAACCATCCTCGGCTTTGCGCAACAGATGACCCACATGGGCGTTTACCGCTGGGGCGGCGCGTTCGGATCCAAGGCCGCAGCGTGGCTCACCAGCTATGTGCAGATAGTAGGTACGCTGGCTATCATGGCCGTCACACTCGCTATCTTCCTCATCGTCACCGATCCTAAGTTCATCGACCGATGCAAGGCCTTCGGCCAATGGTGCACCGATCTGTTCAAGAGAAAACCCAAAACCGAGCAACCCGATGAACCGGCGTTCCCCGAACCGAACGACTATAGCGAACAAGACACCGACGAACCGATGGAGGAAGTGATTGTCGATGTGCCGCAAGAAGAACCCGAGCCGTCCAACGAACAGGGCGGATTCACCTTCACCATCGAACCGAATACCGTTTCGGACGAACAGTTGCCCGACGACGGCGGACCTGCGGACGGTTCGCTCACCGAACTGATGGAGAAAGAGGAACAACCGGGAGTCGGCAATCAGCCGTCGACTGCAACCAACGCTCCCGGACTGGAGATAGGCGAAGTAATAGAGGACGAACTCTACTCCACCGACCCGGACAAGATATTGGAGAAACTCGGACCATACGACCCGCGCAAGGATCTGGAGTTCTACAAGTTCCCCAGCCTCAACCTGCTGAAGGTCTATGACAACGAGGCGGCGCCGGTGATCAACGAGGAGGAACAGCGCGCCAACGGCGCACGTATCGTCACCACACTACGCAACTACGGCATCGAGATAGAGTCTATCAAGGCAACCGTCGGTCCTACCGTCACGCTCTATGAGATTGTGCCCAGGGCCGGCGTGCGCGTAGCCAAGATACAGGCGCTGGAGAACGATATCATGCTCTCGTTGTCCGCTACAGGTATACGTATCATCGCCCCGATGCCCGGCAAGGGAACCATCGGTATAGAGGTGCCCAACGAAAAACCGCAGGTGGTTTCCATGCACTCCGTCATCGCCAGCAAACGATTCCAAGAGGAGCAGAAAATGCGTCTGCCTATTGCCTACGGACGAACTATCACCAACGAGGTCTTCATGTTCGACCTCGCCAAAACGCCGCACTTGCTCGTGGCCGGCGCAACCGGTACCGGTAAATCCGTTGCCATCAACGCCATCATCACTTCGCTGCTCTACAAGAAGCACCCGGCTGAACTCAAACTCGTCATGGTCGATCCTAAGATGGTCGAGTTCGCGCCATACAAACCGCTTATCAAGCATTACTTGGCAGCCATGCCGGATACAGACCCCGAACAGATTGTCATCACCGATTGCGACAAAGTGATCAACACGCTCAATTCGCTCGTGATCGAGATGGAGAACCGATACAAACTGCTCATGGATGCCGGTGTGCGCAATCTGGAGGACTATAACGACAAGTTCGTTCGCCGTCGACTGAACCCCAACAAACTGGTGGGTGACAGTCTGCACCACCAATACCTGCCCTATATCGTCATCATCATTGACGAGTACGGCGATTTCATCATGCAGGCCGGCAAGCAAGTGGAAACACCTATCGCACGTATCACACAGAAAGCTCGTGCCGTCGGTATGCACATGATCCTCGCCACCCAACGTCCGTCTGTCAATATCGTCACCGGTGTTATCAAGGCGAATATCCCTACCCGTATCGCCCTGCGCACACAATCCGTCATCGACTCGCGTACCGTGCTCGATGCCAAAGGTGCCGAACAACTCATCGGTCGCGGTGACTCGCTCTATGCCGGCAACGCCAGCATCACCCGTGTACAATGCGCCTTTGTCGATACGCCCGAGGTGGACGAGATCGTTACCCATATCGCCAAACAGCAACGCTATTGCGAACCGTACCAATTGCCCGAATATGTGGGTGAAGGAGGCGACGCAGAAGCACTCGCACCGGGCAGCGTAGATATGAAACGACTCGACCCGATGTTTGCCGACGTGGCACGCTATGTGGTTAGCAAACAAGAGGGTTCAACCTCGCGTCTGCAACGTGCCTTCGAGATCGGTTACAACCGCGCCGGCAAACTGTCCGACCAACTCGAGGCCGCCGGTATAGTCGGACCGAACAAGGGACCGAAGGGACGCGATGTACTCATTCAGGACCTCGACCAACTCGACAAACTGCTCGAAGAATTGGGAGTCAAATAATTTGGCACGATATTTGCCCTATCTCCATCGAATACGTTTCGAACGCATATCGAAGGCATATCGAAGGCAAGTCGAGACAATTACGAGACAATCCTAGACAATACTCGAATCGATTACGAGTCGATTACGGGACGATAACGAGACGATAAACATATACACTAGAATGAAATTATTAGCAACCATACTGACTGTTTTGAGTTCTTTCCTCTCCAACCTGGAGACCAAAACCATGCAATCGGACTTCACCGTCACGGTGTCCGAAGAGGTCAACGCACCGATGAATTACCCGGGCACGGTGACCATGCACGGACGCAATTTCCTGCTGACCATGTTCGGCACACAGGCAGCCTATAACGGCAAAACGCTCTATATGTATGCCGGTGATACAGACGAGTTGACGCTCTCCAATCCTACCGAACAAGAACTGCGCCAAGCCAACCCGTTCCTCTATGCGCAAGCGCTCGTAGGTGTGTGCAACACAACGGAACGAGCAAGCAATGACGGCAAGCAAACCATCATCACTCTCACGCCTAAGGACCAAAGCATAGGTATCAACCGCTTCACCCTGCGCGTGCGTAATAGCGACCTCCTGCCGCTACAAGTGGACATCAAGGAGGGCAAGAAAACCACAACGCTCAAACTAAAAAACCCGCACTACATCACCACGCAGCCTGTCTACGAGATCAAGCCCGAAGCCAGCACCTACATCAATGATATGCGGTAATAATATTGCCAAAACAACACAATGAACAAATAAATGACCAAATGGTCAATGAACACATGGTAAATAAAACGAAGTGCCTCATTATCGGCTCCGGCCCGGCCGGCTACACAGCAGCCATCTACGCTTCACGCGCTAACTTGCAACCTATTCTCATCGAAGGACCGCAACTCGGCGGACAACTGATGACCACCACCGAGGTGGAGAATTTTCCCGGATACCCGGACGGCGTTGAGCCGTTCCAAATGATGGACGATATGCGTCGTCAGGCAGAACGCTTCGGCACGCAGTTCGTTTCCGGCATCGTAACTAAGGTTGATTTATCCGTTTCTCCGAAAAAAGTGATTGTTGAGGATGAACAGGAATACGAAGCAGATGCTGTCATCATCGCTACCGGCGCCAGCGCCAAATACCTGGGCATTGAGTCCGAACGCACCTACCGCGGACGCGGCGTAAGTGCGTGCGCTACGTGCGACGGATTCTTCTATCGCAAGAAGACCGTAGCCGTGGTCGGCGGCGGCGACACTGCTTGCGAAGAGGCCAACTACCTGAGCGGTCTGTGCGAAAAAGTGTATATGATCGTGCGCAAACCCTATCTGCGTGCTTCGGAGATTATGCAGCAACGCGTTCTCAACAACCCGAAGATCGAGGTTCTCTTCGAGCACAATACGCTTCAACTGACCGGCGAGACCAAGGTGCAAGGCGCCGATCTTGTTTACCGCAAGGGCGAACCGGACGAAGAAATGCGCCATATAGCTATCGACGGCTTCTTCCTCGCTATCGGTCACCATCCCAACACCGAATTGTTCAAGGACTATGTTGCCCGCGATGCCGAAGGCTATATCATCACCAAGGACAACAGCCCGCAGTGCTATCAATCTATGTTCAATGAGCAATCGGCAATATTGCCCGGCGTTTTCGCTGCAGGCGACTGTGCCGACCCGCACTACCGACAGGCTATCGTGGCGGCAGGTAGCGGTGCCAAGGCTGCCATCGAGGCCGACAAGTACATCAAGAGTCTTTGACGCAATGCCACCCGCGACCAATCGTCATAAAGTCATAACAACATAAAGACACAAAAAAAACGCTGCACATCATGCAGCGTTTTTTCTTTCTTACTGTTTAATTACTTGAAGAATTCGTTCACCTTCTCGTTCAGAACGATTTCCTCCTGGAAGATGTAAGCACCGGTCTTAGGCGACTTAACCATCTTGATGCACTTGCTGTGCGCACGTCCGGAGTTACCGGTTTGCAGTGTTGCGACCGCTTTCTTTGCCATAGTTCTAAGCCTTTCTAATTACGGGTTAATTACTTAATCTCCTTGTGAAGGGTGTATTTCTTCAAATAAGGATTGTACTTCATCAGTTCCAAACGGTCGGGAGTGTTCTTACGGTTCTTGGTGGTAATGTAACGAGACATTCCCGGTACTCCGCTGGCTTTTTGCTCTGTGCACTCCAGGATAACCTGAACGCGTGCTTCTTTCGATTTCTTTGCCATTGTTCAACTCCTTTCGTTTAATTGAGATAGCCCTTCGCTGCAGCCTGTTTCAGCGCATTGTCGAGGCCAATCTTGTTAATAGTTCTCAGACCGGCTGCACTCACGTTCAGCTCGATCCATGCATCCTGTTCTACCCAGTAGAACTTGCGGCGGAAGAGGTTCACATCGAAGTTACGCTTTGTGTGGCGCTTCGAGTGCGAGACATTGCAGCCGCCCATGGCTTTCTTGCCTGTAATTTGACAAATCTTTGACATTGTAGTATATATTTTATATTTTTTCTAACCAAGGCCGCAAAAAAAATGTGCGGCAATTAAAGCCAGAATGCGAACACGCACCCTGTCGACTTAACCCACTAATCTACAACACATTACGAATAGACTTTCACTTACATTCAGTCTATTGTATACAAAAATTCGTGCAAAGGTACTGCTTTTTTGTGACATACGCAAATTTTTTTGACTTTTTTTGACTTTTTTAGATATTTTGTTAATTCCGGTTTTCTATTTTTCTGTAATTTTTTGCTATTATTGTTTTGATCGCTTGCATTTAGAAACGGTCAATATAGTCTCAATTCGGTCATGTCATATTTTATAGTTCAATCCAAACGCTGCAAAAACAAGAGAGACGGCCGAATGGTCGTCTCTCTCAATAATATTGAAATGTCGATTATTCCTCAGTAGCGTTACCGGAAGCCTCAGCAGACTCGCGAGCGGCCTGGATAGCAGCATACTCTTCCTGGTTGTGAACCGAGATACGAGTGAGATCTCGCATACCGGTACCGGCAGGAATAAGGTTACCGCAAATCACGTTCTCCTTCATACCCTCGAGGTAGTCAACCTTACCGCGGATAGCAGCCTCGTTGAGCACCTTGGTTGTTTCCTGGAAGGATGCAGCCGACATGAAGGACTTGGTACCCAGAGCGGCACGAGTAATACCTTGCAGAATCTGCTTAGCTGTAGCGCACTCTGCGTCACGAGCAACAACCAGTTTCTTGTCACGACGACGGAGCGACGAGTTCTCATCGTGCAAACGACGTGCGGTAACAATCTGACCTTCGCGGAGTACTTCGCTGTCGCCGGCATTGGTAACCACCTTGCGGCCCCAAATACGGTCGTTCTCCTCGAGGAAGTCCATCTTGTCTACGATATCGCCTTCCAAGAAGCGGGTATCTCCAGCCTCGATGATCTCCACCTTGCGCATCATCTGACGCACAATAATCTCGAAGTGCTTATCGTTGATTTCCACACCCTGCATACGATATACAGCTTGTGCTTCGTTAACGATATAATCCTGAACGGCAGTAGGACCTTGGATAGCGAGGATATCGTCCGGAGTGATAGAACCGTCAGAGAGGGCTACACCGGCGCGAACATAGTCGCCTTCTTGTACCAGAATCTGCTTAGACAGCGGAATGAGATATGCCTTCTGCTCACCCAGTTTACTGGTGACAAAGAGCTCGCGGTTACCACGTTTGATCTTACCGAACGAAACCTCACCGTCGATCTCGGATACAACTGCAGGGTTAGACGGGTTACGTGCCTCGAACAACTCAGTGATACGTGGCAGACCCGAGGTGATATCACCACCACCACTGGTAACACGTGCCATAGAGAACAAGAGGTCACCGACCTTAACATCCTCACCATCTGTGTGAATCAGGCTGGCCTTAACAGGCAGGTTGTAGGTGCGGAGCACGTTGCCTTCCTTGTCGAGGATATGTGCCTGAGGCAGTTTGGTCTTATCCTTGGTATCGGTAATGCTAACCTCTTTCTTACCGGTTTGCTCATCGACCTCTGTTTTGCAGGTAACACCCTCGATGACATCCTCGTAGCGGATACGACCGTCTTGCTCGATAACCAGAGATGCCTTATACGGATCCCACTCGCAGACAACAGTACCCTTCTCGTACTTCTGGCCCGGAGTAACGAACAACTTAGAAGCGTAAGGGATATTGAAGTTACTGAGCACAACGCCTGTCTTCTCGTCCTTGAGCATCATCTCGTTCAGACGGCTGACTACAATCACGTCACCGGATTCGGTAGTGATGGTACGCAGATCCTCTATATCAACAATACCATCACGAGTTAGGGTGTATGTATTCTGAGTAGCGGCACCACCGGCCAAACCTCCGGAGTGGAAGGTACGCAGAGTCAACTGTGTACCCGGCTCACCGATGGCCTGTGCTGCGATTACGCCGACAGCCTCACCGCGCTGAACCATCTTACGCGAAGCCAAGTTACGTCCGTAGCACTTAGCGCAGACACCGTGCTTGCTCTCGCAGGTGAGAACCGAACGAATCTCTACTTCCTCGATACCGGCAGCCTCGATAGCCTCGCACTGCGGCTCGCGAATCTCTTCGCCGGCAGCGACAATCAGCTTGCCCTCGTTGTCGTGAATATCGTGAACCGATACACGACCGAGAATACGCAGGGTCAACGAAGCGATAGTGTGACCGTTGGCATCCTTGATAGCACGTGCAGTCAGACCACGCAGTGTACCACAGTCTTCCTCGTTGATGATCACATCGTGCGATACATCCACAAGACGACGGGTTAGATAACCGGCATCGGCTGTCTTCAAAGCGGTATCAGCAAGACCCTTACGGGCACCGTGGGTAGAGATGAAGTACTCCAACACGGACATACCCTCCTTGAAGTTAGCGAGGACAGGGTTCTCGATATCGGTACGGGTGTCGGTCGAACCAGCCTTCAACGGCTTACCCATGATACCACGGATACCGGCCAGCTGTTTGATCTGCTGTTGGTTACCACGGGCACCAGAGTGCATCATCATGTAAACCGAGTTGAAACCTTGATCGGCATTCTCCATGTGATTCATCAGGATCTTGGTCATCTCGTCGTCGATGTTCTTCCATGTATCGACTACGTTGCGGTAACGCTCGTCGTCGGAAACCTCACCGAAATTATAACGCTCGGTGATCTCGTCCACGATAGCATTACCCTTCTTGATAAGTTCTTGCTTCTCCTCTGGAATCAGGATATCGTTGAGGTTGAAGCTCAAGCCACCGCGGAAGGCGCGATAGTAACCGAGGTCCTTGATATCATCCAGGAACTGAGCGGCACGAGCCACACCGCAGGTTTTGATCACCTGAGAGATGATGCCCTTGACGGTACCCTTCTTCATGAGGGCGTTCTGGAAACCAACCTCCTTAGGTACGTACTCGTTGACGATAACGCGACCCGGAGTGGTCTGGATGATGTGTACGGTCGGTTTGCCGTCCACCATATCTTTGACGCGCACGTTGACCTTAGCGTGGATATCCACACGGCCTTCATTGAGGGCGATGATAGCCTCTTCCTCCGAATAGAAGGTCAGGCCCTCACCCTTAACGCCTGCGCGCTCTTTAGTAATATAATACAAACCGAGAATCATATCCTGCGAAGGCACGGTGATAGGGTTACCGTTAGCCGGGTCGAGAATATTGTGCGATCCGAGCATCAGCAATTGCGCCTCCAGGATAGCCTCGTTGCTCAAAGGCAAGTGAACAGCCATCTGGTCACCATCGAAGTCGGCGTTGAAGCCGGCACAGGACAGCGGGTGCAACTGGATAGCCTTACCCTCGATCATCTTAGGCTGGAAGGCCAGGATACCGTGACGGTGCAGTGTCGGCGCACGGTTCAGCAGAACTGGGTGACCCTCCATCACGTGCTCGAGGATCTCGTAGATAACCGGCTCACGACGATCAATAATCTTCTTAGCCGACTTAACAGTCTTAACGATACCGCGCTCGATGAGTTTGCGGATAATAAACGGTTTGTAGAGTTCGGCAGCCATCTCCTTAGGCAGACCGCACTCGTGCATCTTCAACTCAGGACCAACGACGATTACCGAACGTGCGGAGTAGTCAACACGCTTACCGAGCAAGTTCTGACGGAAACGTCCTTGTTTACCCTTGAGCGAGTCAGAAAGTGACTTCAACGGACGGTTAGCCTCAGACTTCATTGCAGTAGTCTTGCGGCTGTTGTCGAACAACGAATCCACTGCCTCCTGCAACATACGTTTCTCGTTGCGCAGAATGACATCCGGAGCCTTGATCTCAACCAGACGTTTCAGACGGTTGTTACGGATGATCACGCGACGATAGAGGTCGTTGAGGTCAGATGTTGCGAAACGACCACCGTCCAGTGGTACCAACGGACGCAACTCAGGCGGTGTAACAGGGATAGCCTGCAGAATCATCCACTCGGGACGGTTCTTGCCCTTGCTAGCACGGAATGCCTCTACTACCTGCAGACGCTTCAGTGCCTCCTGCTTACGCTGTACAGAAGCCGACTTGTCAGCGGTAGCGCGCAGATCATAGCTCAGTCCGTCAAGATCGATATTGCACAAGAGGTCGTAAACAGCCTCTGCACCCATCTTAACGATCACCTTCTGCGGATCGATATCCTCAAGCAGGTCGTTGCCTTCGGGAATGAGGTGCTCTACCTGTGTGTACTGATCCTCGTCGAGCAACATCTTGTCCTCGATAGGAATACGTACTTTGTCATTATCGTGCTTTTCGCCGATTTCTACGCCATCGAGCGCACCGGCACGAACAACGAGATATTTCTCATAATAGATAACCGACTCCAATTTCTTGGTCGGGATACCCAGCAGCGCAGCCATCTTGGACGGCAGCGAACGGAGATACCAGATATGTGCAACGGGCACAATCAGTTTGATGTGTCCCATTCGCTCACGGCGTACTTTCTTCTCAGTAACCTCTACACCGCAGCGCTCGCAGACGATACCTTTGTAACGAATACGTTTGTATTTACCGCAGTGGCACTCATAATCCTTGGTAGGACCGAAGATGCGCTCGCAGAACAAACCATCGCGCTCCGGTTTGTAGGTACGATAGTTGATTGTTTCCGGTTTGAGAACCTCACCCGAAGAGAGTTGCATGATCTCATCAGGCGAAGCCAGACCAATACTGATCTTGGTGAAACCGGTACGTTTATTTTCTTGTTTAAAAGCCATAATAGTCCTCCCAAATTATTCCATGTTGATACTAAGTGCGAGACCTTGCAACTCATGCAGGAGCACGTTGAGCGACTCGGGCAGACCCGGAGTCGGGAATGGTTCACCCTTAACGATAGCCTCGTAGGTGCGAGCACGTCCGGTGACGTCATCAGACTTGATGGTCAAAATCTCTTGCAGCACGTGGGCAGCACCGTGTGCCTGCAGTGCCCAAACCTCCATCTCGCCGAAACGCTGACCACCAAACTGGGCCTTGCCGCCCAGAGGCTGTTGCGTGATGAGCGAGTAGGGGCCGATCGAGCGGGCATGCATCTTGTCGTCAACCATGTGACCGAGCTTCATGAAGTAGGTGACACCTACGGTTGCCATCTGGTCGAACGGTTCGCCGGTCTCACCATCATAGAGCTGAGTCTTACCGGCACGCGGCAGACCAGCCTTGTCGGTCCACTCGTCGAGTTGCTCGAGTGTACAACCGTCGAAAATAGGGGTAGCAAACTTAACGCCCAGTTCCTTACCAGCCCAACCGAGGACAGCCTCGAAAATCTGACCGATGTTCATACGTGAAGGCACACCCATCGGGTTCAGAACGATATCCACCGGAGTACCATCTGCCAGGAACGGCATATCTTCTACGCGCACAATCTTGGAAACGATACCCTTGTTACCGTGACGACCTGCCATCTTATCACCCACACGAATCTTACGACTCTTAGCGATATAGACTTTAGCCATCTGGATGATACCGTTAGGCAGTTCATCACCGATGGTGAGGTTGAACTTGTCGCGCTTGAGGGCTGCGTCCATCTCTTTGTACTTAGCAATATAATTGAGAACGCACTGAGTGGTCAATTCGTTCTTGTGCTCGTCAGTGGTCCAACCCTCCAACAGAACAGAAGTGAAGTCAATCTCGTTGAGACGCTCCTTGGTGAAGTGCTGGCCTTTAGCCACCAACTCGGTACCGAGGATATCCTTCACGCCTGCAGAGGTGCAGTCCTTGAGGAGTGTATAAAGTTTGTCAATAAGCAAGTCACGCAGAGCATCTGCTTTGTCGCGGAAAGCTGCATCCATCTTCTGGAGAGTCTCCTTGTCCTCCATCTTCTGCTTGCGGTCCTTGTTAGCACGGTTATAGAGTTTCTTGTCGATGATAACACCATCCAACGAAGGACTTGCCTTCAGGGATGCATCCTTCACGTCACCGGCCTTGTCACCGAAGATGGCCTTCAGCAACTTCTCTTCCGGAGACGGATCGGTCTCACCCTTAGGAGTGATCTTACCGATAAGAATATCACCCGGCATGATGTGCGCACCGATACGAATGATACCGTTCTCATCGAGATCCTTGGTTGCATCTTCAGAGATATTAGGAATATCGGCGGTGAACTCCTCCATACCGCGCTTGGTATCACGTACCTCGAGCAGTTGCTCTACCACGTGAACCGAAGTATACATATCCTCACGTACGATGCGCTCGCTCAATACGATAGCATCCTCGTAGTTGTAGCCCTTCCAAGGAATATAAGCCACCTTCAGGTTCTTACCCAATGCCAATTCGCCACCTTGGGTTGCGTAACCCTCGGTCAGAATCTGACCCTTCTCTACGCGGTCTCCCTTGCGAACAACCGGATGGAGGTCGATGGTTGTATTCTGGTTGGTTTTCTCAAACTTAGGCAGTTTGTACTCTTTCTCAGCCGATTCGAAGGAGATGAACTCCTCTTCCTCGGTGCGGTCGTACTTGATGCGGATAACATCGGCGTCCACATAGGTCACCTTACCCGCGCCCTCGGCTGCCACCTGCGTACGGCTATCGGTAACGAGTTGTTGCTCAATACCGGTACCTACGATAGGAGCCTCAGAAGTGATCAAAGGTACGGCCTGACGCATCATGTTGGATCCCATCAACGCACGGTGAGCATCATCGTGCTCCAAGAACGGAATCAATGCTGCAGCCACCGAAGCGATCTGGCAAGGAGCAACGTCCATGAGGTTAACCTCAGACGGAGCTACAACAGGGAACTCGGCACCCAGACGGGTCTTAACCTTGGTGCGGATGAAGTTTCCTTCCGGAGTCAACGGAGCGTTACCCTGTGCTACTACCTGGTTCTCCTCGTCTTCTGCCGACAGATAGATTACGTTGTCGTTATTCAAGTCAACCACGCTGTCCTTAACCGGACGATACGGAGTCTCGATGAAACCGAGGTTATTGATCTTAGCGTAGATACACATCGAAGAGATAAGACCGATGTTCGGGCCTTCCGGAGTCTCGATAGGACAGAGACGACCGTAGTGAGTGTAGTGTACGTCTCGCACCTCGAAACCTGCACGATCACGACTCAGACCACCAGGACCAAGGGCTGACATACGACGCTTGTGAGTAATCTCGGCCAACGGGTTCTGCTGGTCCATGAACTGACTCAGAGCGTTGGTTCCGAAATAGCTATTGATGATCGACGAGATTGACTTAGCGTTGATCAGGTCGGTCGGAGTGAAGACCTCGTTGTCACGAACGTTCATACGCTCACGTACGGTGCGCGACATACGAGCCAGACCGATACCGAACTGGTTGTAGAGTTGCTCGCCTACGGTACGAACACGACGGTTGGACAAGTGGTCAATATCGTCCACCTCGGCATTGCTGTTGATCAGCGATACGAGGTACTTGATAATCTCGATAATATCCTCCTTGGTCAACACACGAGTGTCATCAGGGATGGACATATTCAGTTTGCGATTGATACGGTAGCGACCTACTTCACCCAAGTCATAACGCTTCTGCGAGAAGAACAAGTTCATGATCATCTCTCGAGCCGTTGCATCATCGGCAGGCTCGGCGTTACGCAACTGACGGTAGATGTAGAGGACAGCCTCTTTCTCGGTCTTAGCCGGGTCTTTCTGCAGGGTGTTGAAGATGATAGAGAAGTCGTTCTCGCGCTCTTGATCTTTGTGGAGCAGAACGCTCTTCGAACCCGACTCCATGATGATATCAACGATTTCCGGAGTCAGCTCAGTCTCACGCTCAACAACAATCTGGTTACGCTCGATGGACGAAACCTCACCGGTATCCTCATCAACGAAGTCCTCGATAGTCGGCTTCATCACATATCCGGCCAACTTACGACCGATGCAAGCCTCAAGTGTCTCGCGGTTGCACTTAACTTCTTCAGCCAGGTCGAAGCAGTTCAAGATGTCCTTATCCGACTCAAAGCCGATAGCACGAAGCAGTGTTGTTACAGGCAATTTTTTCTTACGGTCGATGTAAGCATACATTACCTTGTTGATATCGGTTGCAAACTCAATCCACGATCCGCGGAACGGGATGATACGTGCCGAATAGAGTTTGGTACCATTGCTGTGCATCGAGGTGCCGAAGAATACGCCCGGCGAACGGTGCAACTGACTTACGACAACGCGCTCAGCACCATTGATAACGAAGGTGCCCTTCGGCGTCATGTAAGGGATAGTACCCAAATAAACCTCGGATACGACGGTATCGAAATCCTCGTGATCCGGATCTTCGCAACTGAGGCGAAGTTTAGCTTTCAAAGGCACACTGTAGGTCAAGCCGCGCTTGATACATTCTTCGATGGTGTAGCGAGGGCGGTCGATCGAATAATCCAGAAATGCCAACGTGAAGCTGTTGCGGGTATCCTGGATTGGGAAATTCTCCGAGAATACCTTGAACAATCCCTCCTTACGTCTCTGCTCCGGAGTAGAGTCCATTTGCAGAAATTCCTGGAAGGATTTCAGTTGAATGTCGAGAAAGTCAGGATAAGGCATATGCTGTTGCATACGACTGAAATTGACTCTCTGCTGATTTTTTGTTGTAGCCATTATTTTGGATGGTTAATAATTGTTTAACAGAATCAAACTGTTGGTAATGAATAATTTAGAGCTAAATCGATGGGTATGTATTTTAATCTATTTTAACTATAACCCGCTAATAATTACCAAATATTTCAGTTTGTTAAATATTCTGCTCTATTGAGCGAAAAAGGTTTAGACCCGCATTTGTGTGCGGATCTAAACCTATTCCACTCGATAGGAGTGGTGGTCCTTAGGGGTATTACTTGAGTTCTACCTCAGCACCTGCCTCTTCGAGAGCCTTCTTCAGAGCCTCTGCAGTAGCCTTGTCAACACCCTCTTTTACGTTAGCCGGAGCAGCGTCAACGATGTCCTTAGCCTCTTTCAGGCCGAGACCGGTTTGCTCCTTAACGGCCTTAACAACCTGGAGCTTGTTAGCACCTGCGCTCTTCAGAACTACGTCGAAAGAGGTTTTCTCCTCAGCTGCCTCAGCAGCTGCGCCACCAGCAGCAGGACCTGCAGCAACTGCAACTGCAGCAGCAGCCGGCTCAATTCCGTACTCCTCTTTGAGGATGGTAGCGAGTTCATTTACTTCCTTTACGGTAAGGTTAACAAGGGTTTCAGCAATAACTTTAAGATCTGCCATTGTCTTATAAATTTTAAAAAGATTATTAATTTCAGTTTGTTAAATTTTGGATTCGCTGTTACTATTTCTGTTATTATGCAGCAACAACGTTATTATCCACGTTTCTCCAGTGTTTGGAGAACACCATGGATGGTATTTTGTCCACTTTGCAGAGCCGATACGACGTTCTTAGCAGGCGACTGGAGCAATGCAACCAATTCTGCGATGAGTTCGTTCTTCGACTTGATAGTGCACAGGAAGTCAAGATTTTGCTTGCCTACGTAAACGGTTTCCTCAACGTAAGCAGCCTTGAGCTGTGGCTTAGCCTCTCCGGTCTTGTCGCCCTTGGTGAACTCTTTGATGAGTTTAGCAGGTGCGTTACCGGTAGCGCAAAGCATAAGTGCGGTGTTGCCCTTCAGCGCGCCGAACAGTTGTGCGTCCTCGATGCCCTTCTTCTCGAGAGCTTTCTGGAGCAGGGTGTTCTTAGCTACGTGGAGCGTAATGTCCTGTTTGAAGCATGCACGACGCAGTTCGCTTGTTTTAGCAGCATCCAGACCCTCGATATTAACGAGGTAGAAGTGCGGGAACTCAGCCAATTGTGCGCCCAGAGCTTCAATGACGAGATTTTTATCTTCCTTTTTCATACTTGTCTGTTAGTTTTTAGAGATTAAAGCGATTTGGTATCGATCTTAATACCCTGACTCATAGTGCTGGAAAGATAAACGCTCTTGATGTACTCACCTTTGGATACAGCCGGCTTGAGGTGCTTGATAGTCTCGAGGAATGCGTTAGCGTTCTCTGCGATCTTGTCAGCGCTGAAGCTTACTTTACCGATAGAGGTGTGTACAATACCGAACTTGTCAACTTTGAAGTCGATCTTACCGCCCTTGATTTCCTTGACAGCTTTTGCTACGTCCATGGTAACGGTACCGCTCTTTGGGTTAGGCATGAGGCCACGGGGACCCAGCACACGACCCAGGGCACCGATCTTACCCATGATCTGAGGCATAGTAATGATAACGTCAATGTCAGTCCATCCACCTTTGATCTTTTCAATATACTCGTCCAGACCTACGTAGTCAGCACCTGCTTCTTTAGCAGCAGCCTCCTGGTCCGGAGTACAGAGTGCGAGAACGCGGACAGTTTTACCGGTTCCGTTAGGGAGAGCAACGACGCCGCGAACCATTTGGTTAGCCTTACGAGGGTCAACGCCCAGGCGTACGTCGATATCCACACTTGCGTCGAACTTGGTGGTAGTGATCTCTTTAACGAGAGCAGCAGCCTCCTCGACGGTGTAGAGCTTACCTGCTTCAATCTTCTCAGCAGCAAGCTTCTGTTTCTTTGTCAGTTTTGCCATAATTGTTGATGTTGATTGAAGAGTTTATTACTTAACGGTGATACCCATGCTGCGTGCAGTACCTTTGACCATCTTGAGAGCGGACTCAACGGTAAAGCAGTTGAGGTCCACCATTTTGTCTTGAGCGATTTGCAGAGCCTGATCCTCGGTGATAGTAGCCACTTTGGAACGGTTAGGCTGTGCGCTACCGCTCTTCACCTTAGCAGCCTCGAGAAGCTGGATAGCTACAGGAGGAGTCTTAACGATGAAGTCGAACGACTTGTCAGCATAAACGGTAATGATTACAGGCAGAACTTTACCTGCTTTGTCTTGCGTTCTGGCATTGAACTGTTTGCAGAACTCCATGATGTTCACACCCTTCGAACCCAGAGCCGGGCCTACCGGAGGTGCAGGATTGGCAGCGCCACCCTTGATTTGGAGTTTGATAAAACCAGCAATTTCTTTAGCCATAGTTTTACTTTGTTAATAGTTTTTGGCC
>JAEEHO010000295.1 GCA_016280845.1 Paludibacteraceae bacterium
ATAACTACTACACGTTGCGCGATGTATTGCGTTATCGTTCGGATTACGAGAAAGTGATGGAGGTTTGCCAGCCGCACCACCGTCGTCCTTGGTAATCCGATTGGATTTAATCGATAGAAAAGTGGCATGTGCAATCGCACATGTCATTTTTTTTTTGTATATCTTTCTGTAGTGGCGTGAGAGTGGCTGAATGTCTCGGAACTACCGGCTAATTACCCGCTAACTACCCGCTGTTGTCTCAGTCGGCTAGGTCTCCCCGACCGTTCTCTATTCGAATGTTCACCGGACATTCTCCACCCTTTTCGAAGTGCCAAGTCAAGGCACTGTCTAGGATTGACGGCTATATGCCCCCTGTTTCCCTCGACAAGGGGAAAAGACGAATGGGCAAAAGGACGTCTGTAGAGTCCTATTTGTCTCCGAGATGCCTCCGAGATGCCTTCGAGATGCCTTCGATATGAGTTCGAAAAATGCAGAATGATTAAAAGTGACATGTGCGTTTGCTAATGTTGTTTTTTTTGTGTCAAATTTTAAGAAAACAGGTGCAGAATTTTAGATAAAAGCACAAAGAATGATAAAAAGTTTGCGTATTCGAAAAAAAAGCAGTACCTTTGCCGCCGCTTTTTGTAGAAGAAGTTGGTATATTTTGGTATTAACGGTATTAGTAATGAAAGAAAATAAAAAGCCATACATAGCCGGTTGGGGATACAGAATATTCAAAAGTTATGTACGTTTCTATAACGACCATCTCCTGTACCGACATTCATATTATATAGATAAGGAGAATCTGCCGCCGTTGGGCGAGCCGTGTCTGATTGTCTCCAACCACCAGAACTGTGCTAACGATCCGCTCAACCTCTTGTTGGGCCTGGAGAATCGCAGCCATCCTTTTGTTATTGCGCGAGGCAATATTTTCTCTTGGAATCCTCTGTTGACCAAATTCTTTTTGTGGCTCGGCATGTTGCCGGCCTTCCGACTTAGCCATGAGGGCGCTGAGTCTCTGTCTAAAAACGACGAGACGATACGTGTGTCCGGAGGCAAGATGCTGGAGGGTAACAGACTTATTATGTATCCGGAAGGCGTTCATCAGCATATACGTTGGCTCGGAGACTTCTCCTTCGGCTACACACGCATGGCGTTCCAGACGGCCGAAAAGGACGGATTCAAGCGCGATATCAAGATTGTTCCTGCGGTAAATCACTATAGCGACTATCGCGCCGTTCAAGCGGACATGCTTATCCGTTTTGGCGAACCAGTCTCTCTGGCTCCGTATTATGAGTTGTACAAGGAAAAACCTCGTACCGCTCAGCGTGAGGTGAATAAGTTGGTCAGAGAGCGTATTCAGGCAATGATGCTTGATGTCCGCGACCTGGATCATTACGACGAAATCGATTGGATCCGCAACAGCGAATTCGGTTCGGAATATTGTCGCAAAAAATCGCTCAACAGTGAGTACCTGCCTGACAAACTGCAGTCTGACAAACAACTGGTAGCCGCTCTTGCGGATTTTGCCGATTGGGACGCTGTACGTGAGATCCGCGAGGAAGAGGAGCGCTTGCGCATAAATGATATCGATTTGTCGAAGCGCAAAAGCATTTTGACTTTGTCGGCTTCCGTTCTGGCACAGACATTGTTGTTGCCTCTGTGGGTGTGCACATTGTATCCGAATATTTTCCACTACAATATTCATCGCCCGTTCCTGCGCACGGATGATATGTACACCAATTCGTATCGTCTCATTGCTCCGGTAGTGGTAGGTTTGCCTTTCTTCTTCCTGCTGACAGTGTTGTTCTGCGGATTGATGTGGGGATGGTGGTGGCAGTCCGCTCTCTGGATGCTACTAGTGACATATCCGCTGTCGTTGTTCGCTTTCTATGAGTGGAAATGGATGAAAAATACATGGCAGGGTATTCGCTTGCTGTGCCACAAGGCGCAAGTGGACGCATTGATGGAGAAAAGAACCAAACTATTTGATAATCTAAGAAAAACAATTTTGTAAATTTGTAAATATGAAAAGAGTAGTTATTACTGGTATGGGAATTTGGTCCTGCTTAGGTAAATCGCTGGACGAAGTTCGTGACTCATTGTACAACGGTAAGTCCGGTATTATTCTTGACCCGGTTCGTAAAGAAATGGGATTCCGTTCCGGATTGACCGCAAAACTGGATATTCCTGACCTCAAAGGAGAACTGAGCCGCTCGCAAAGAGCGTATATGCCTGAGCAGGCTAAATACGCATATTGCGCAACGATAGAAGCTCTGCGTAACGCTAAAATAGACCAAGATTATTTGGACAAACATGATGTAGGTCTGCTATACGGAAACGATTCCAGTGCCGATCCTACGGTACGCGCCGTGGATACGATGCGTGAGAAGCACGATACCACGCTCTGTGGTTCAGGTGCTATTTTCCAATCGATGAACTCTACCGTAACGATGAACCTCGGTACGATTTTCCATCTTCGCGGAATCAACCTGACTGTCAGCGGTGCTTGCGCCAGCGGTGCGCACGCTATCGGTCTGGGCGCATTGCTCATTCAAACCGGTTTGCAGGATATGATCGTTTGCGGTGGTGCACAGGAGGTTAACCCGTTCTCTATCGGTTCGTTTGACGGTATATCGGCTTTCTCTACCCGCGAAGATGCTCCGGAGAAGGCTTCCCGTCCGTTTGATCGTGACCGCGACGGTTTGGTGCCAGGCGGCGGTGCTGCTACTATCATCATCGAGGAGTATGAACATGCTATCAAGCGTGGTGCTCCTATCATCGCAGAGATTCTGGGCTATGGTTTCTCCGCCAACGGTGACCATATCTCGTCGCCTAATGTGGAAGGTCCGAGCAAGTCGCTCCGCATGGCTATTGAGCGTGCAGGCATCGGAATCAACGAAATCGGCTATATCAATGCGCACGCTACTTCTACCCACGTAGGTGATACCAACGAGGCTAAGGCTATCTTCAATGTGATCGGAGATGCCAAGATAGAGGTTACTTCTACCAAGTCGCAAACGGGTCATGAGATGTGGATGGCCGGTGCCAGCGAGGTGATCTATTCGATGCTGATGATGAAGAACAACTTCATTGCGGCTAACCTCAACTTCGAGAACCCAGACGAAGACAGCGCTAAACTGCTGATCCCGGCTAAACGTATTGAGAAGCATTTTGATACCTTCCTGAGCAATAGCTTCGGATTCGGAGGTACCAACGCAACTCTGATTGTAAGAAACATGTAATATAAACAAAATAACTAATTACAAAAATGGAAAAACAAGAACTTATTAAGAAAGTCAATTCTGTATTGGCAGAAGAATTTGAAGTGGAAGAGTCGATCATCACTCCGGACGCTAATATCAAGCAGACTTTGGAACTCGATAGCCTGAGCCTTGTTGATATGGTAGCGCTGATCGAGAACGAGTTTGGTGTGAAGATTCCATCCGCTGATTTGGTTAAGGTACAGACTTTTGCTGCTCTGTACGACTATTTGGCAGAGAGAGCATAATGTTCCAGAACGAACAGATATACCAACTCATTCCTCAACGCCCTCCTATCGTAATGGTTGACACCTTGTGGTCGGCTACAGAGAGTGGGGCAGAGACAGGTCTGACAATAGACGAAAGCAATATCTTCGTGCAAAACGGAGTTATGCGCGAGGCAGGACTGATTGAGCACATCGCTCAATCAGCCGCTGCCTATGCCGGTTATAGCACGTTCAGCCAAGGATTACCTCCGAAGTTGGGCTTTATCGGCGAAATCAAAAGCTGCAAGATTCATACCTTGCCTGCCGTCGGTTCTCAGCTCCGTACGGAAATAAAGTTGATGGCTGAGGCTGCGGGAGTGACGCTCATTGCGGCAGAGACACATGTGGCAGACACGCTCGTGGCAGAGTGCCAGATGAAGATATTTATCAAGGAGGATTGAGCATGAAGGAAACGCCTACGCAACTATCTCTAGTGAAGCGTGTAGAGGTGCGTTTCTCCGAGGTGGACAGTATCCGTGCTGTTTGGCATGGTAACTATGTCAAGTATCTGGAGGACGCACGCGAAGAGTGGGGCAGAAAGTACGGACTCGGATATATGACCATCTTCGAGAATGGTTATTATGCTCCGGTCTATCAACTCTCGATGCAATATCTCCAGATGGCTACAGTCAATGACGTCCTTCTGGTGAATATTGTTTATTGCAAGACGATTGGAGGCAAAATCAAATTCCAATACGAGATACGTCGCGAGAGTGATGACGCGCCTGTGCTGAAGGCGGAAAGCCTGCAATTGTTTACTACTCGAGAAGGCGAATTTAGTCCTTGTGCACCTGATTTTTATGTCAAGTGGCAACAGGAACACAATATATAAAGCTATGCTTATACCCAATTATTATACAATCCTTAACCAACAGATAGAAGGCCATTCGGCGTTGTTCCGCGTGGCTCTAAATAGCGATTGCAAGGTATATGAAGGCCATTTCCCGGGTTCTCCCGTTTCTCCCGGTGTTTGTAATATCCAGTTGATATTGGAGTGTGCGGGAATGGTGTTGGGAACTTCGCTTCGATTGCTGGCTGTCAGCAAATGTAAGTTGACTACGTTGGTGACTCCGCACGATCATCCCGAGGTGGAGGTGCGTGTGGAATTGTCCGAAAAGAATGATACAATCTATGCCCTGAACGCCGCTATCGGCAAGGGCGAAGATATATACCTGCAGCTTAAGGCTGAAGTAGAGAAAGAGTGAGTAAGAAAGTAGTGATCATCGGAGCCGGCCTCGGCGGGCTGGAGTGCGGCTACATACTGGCTAAAAACGGTATGGAGGTGGTCGTGCTCGAGCATGATGTCCATATCGGCGGGTGCTTGCAGTCGTTCAAACGCGGCAACATCCTTTTTGATACGGGCTTTCACTATATAGGCGGTTTGCGTCAAGGTGAATCGCTGCACGGTCTGTTCAAGTATTTCAACTTGCTCGATTTGCCGTGGAAAGCGCTGGACGAAGACTGTTTTGACGAGGTGGTGATAGGCGACCGTTCGTTCCCGCTCGCTGTCGGACACGACCGTTTCGTGGATACGCTGGCACACTATTTCCCGCGTGAGAAAGACAATCTGACTAAGTATGTCGGTTTCCTAAAAAGCGTGGGTGAGCACATAACAGATGCTTTTCTTCCCCGTGAGGCGTCCGACTTCTACAGCACTTCTCTTTTTGCCCGCTCTGCTTACCAATTTCTGGTAGATACCATCGGAGATCCTCTGTTGAGAAAGATCCTGTCAGGCAATTCTTTGAAGATGGAACTCCGTCAAGATACGTTGCCGCTCTATGTGTTCGCGCAAATCAATAACTCGTTTATTCAGAGTGCGTGGCGAATCACGGGCGGCGGCCAACAGATAGCCAATCACCTGGCTGACGATATATGTCGGATGGGCGGAACGGTGCGAACCAATGCAATGGTGACGGCTATCAAAGATGAGAATGCCGTTGCGAAAGGTGTTGTCATCAACGGTGAGGAATTTATGGAGGCGGATTATATAGTCTGCGATATCCATCCGCAAGAGGCATTGCAACTGCTGGCGCAATCCACCAGTGTGAGAAATATCTATCGTCGCCGCATTGGCGCGCTGGAAAATACATATGGTATGTTTACCGCTTATCTTGCGCTCAAACCGGAAAGTTTGCCTTACCTCAACCGCAATCTGTTTGTACATGACCCCCAGGCGCAGATGTGGAATGCCGGTGATATTGCTACCGAAAGCGTTATGGTGAGCTTCTATGACAATCAACCTGCTCTAGATCTGCTTTCTCCGATGAAATGGAAGGAAGTAGAGCAGTGGGCCGACAAACCGAAAGGACGCAGAGGCGAAGACTATGTGGAATTTAAGATGCAGAAAGTGGAGGATTGTCTGCGCCTGGTGGAAAGGCGTCTGCCGCAACTGAGGGACGCCATAGACAGGGTATATACCTCTACGCCGCTATCCTACAACCACTATGTTCTTACCAGCCGTGGTTCGGCGTTCGGAATACGCAAAGATTGGCACTCGCCTATGACAACAGTTCTGACACCGAGAACACCTATATCCAACGTATTGTTGACCGGACAAAATCTGAATCTGCACGGTGTGTTGGGCGTGTCGATGACATCGGTGTTTACGTCGGCCGAGATTCTCGGAATGCAGACACTGGTTGATCAAATGGATGTAAGACATTGGAAATAAAGTTATTTAATAGCATAATAAATCAATATCTAATATGTACGCATTAGTAACAGGCGGTAGTCGCGGAATCGGTAGAGCCGTAGCGCTGCGACTCGCCAAACAGGGATACAATATCCTTATCAATTATCAGTCGAATAACGCTGCCGCAGAAGAGACCTTAGCGTTGATTCGTGAGGCAGGCAGCGATGGCGAACTGTTGAAGTTCGATGTTAGTAATCGTGAAGAGACTACGGCTGCGCTGGAGAAATGGCAAGCTGAACATCCGGAAGATTATATCGAGGTGCTGGTAAATAATGCCGGTATCCGTCGTGACAATCTCCTTATCTGGATGGAGCCGGAGGATTTCCAAAGTGTGATTTCTACGAATCTATTCTCATTCTACAACGTCACCCGTCCGTTGTTGCAGCCTATGATTCGCCATAAATACGGACGTATCATCAATATGGCTTCTCTGTCGGGCGAGAAAGGATTGCCCGGTCAATGCAATTATTCCGCAGCTAAAGGCGGTCTGATTGCGGCTACCAAGGCACTTGCGCAAGAGGTTGGTCGTAAGAATATTACGGTAAACGCAGTCGCTCCGGGATTTGTCAAGACAGATATGGTTGAAGGCCTGGACGAGGCAGAACTGAAGAAGCAGATTCCGTTGAACCGCTTTGCTGAGGCTGACGAGATTGCAGCGGTTGTGGCATTCTTGGCTTCCAAGGACGCAAGTTATATCACCGGTGAATGTATCGGAATCAATGGCGGCTTATATACGTAATACAATATTGGTGTTGTGCGTAGCCCTGCTGACATGGCTCGCTGCGCACTGTGTCTTCGAGGAGAATATCTTTCAGCTTCTTCCGCAAACGGGAGATGAGGCTTTCCGCGTGACATTCCTCAACCTGAAGTTGAAGGATAAGATCTTCGTTCAGGCTGTGCCTATGGATGAGGCTGAGACACCCGATGCCGAGCAATTGGCAGAAGCATTGGATCTCTTTATGGCCAATCTAACGGAAGCAACCGAGGAAAGACAATCTATACTCTATACCTTTTCGGATATAGACCCGATGATGCTGGTTGACGCAGCGGATTATGCGATGGCGCATACCCCATCTTACGTCGATGTCACGCCGGCGCAACTCGATTCGCTCTGTAGTGCTGACCATATCCGTCAACAATTGCTTTATTATCAGGATTTTCTGGAGACCGATCTTGGGCAGAATCTCTATGATGCCGTATCCTATGACCCTTGCGGAATAGCTATCGGTACGTTAGGCAGTCTGTTGCCGATGGGTGGTGGAGGTGAAGAGGCTTCGTCTCGATTCCAGAACAACCACTTGTATGGCCAAGACGGGCATACCTGTATCGGGTTTATTGCTCCCTCTTTCGGCACGGATAACTCGCGCGAAGCCAAGCGCCTCGTGCGTACAATGGATCGAGTGCGTGACGAGATACGCGCACAATATCCGGGTATAGATATCCTCTATCACGGAACAATCGTTCTGGCCGGTGGCAATAGCGAACGTATGACTCGGGATATATGTGTCACCGTTTCTATTGCGCTGCTTATTATCGGTATCTTGCTGGCATTCTGTCTCAAGCGTCCGACTTATCTCTTGTTGACATTGGGTGCACTGGCCTTCGGTACACTATTGGCGTTGGCTGTGCTATATATCTATCAGGGCGGAGTGTCTATCATGAGTATGGGTATTGGTGCGATAGTGTTGGGCGTGGCATTTAGTTATGTGCTGCATATACTCATCCACTATATCTATACGGGCAGTGTGGAGCAGACGATGAAGGACCAGACCAAACCGGTGTTGTTGGGTTCGCTTACGACCATCGGCGCATTTGCGGGACTGCTGTTCACGCAATCGCGTCTGCTGAGTGATTTTGGTTTCTTTGCGTTGCTGGTCGTTATAGGAACAACCGCTTTCAGCCTGATTTTCTTACCGCATTTCCTGCCTAAGAAATATACTCCGAATCGCAAAGCATTCCGATTCCTAGAACGAATTAACGCGTATCGCTTTGACCGCAACAAGTATATAGTGTGGGGCACAGTTGTATGTGTGGCAGTTTGCATTGCTTTCTCCGGACGCTATCAGTTTGATAGCAACTTGCTCCATATCGGTTATACGTCTGAGGATTGTCAGCGAGCCAAAGACTCGTGGGCGAAATGGATGAACAACAATCAGACACAACTCTATTTCGCTTCAGTGGCGCCTACTATCGAGGAGGCTTTGGAGGCCTTGCCGCGCATAGAGGAAGCAAGCGGAACAAAAACGCATCTCTTGATGCCGTCGCTCAAACAACAAACGCAACGTATTGAGGCTTGGCAGAACTATTTTACCGAAACGAAGCAAGCCGAAGTATGGCGCAATGTGACCAAGGCGTGCAAGGAAGCAGGTATTGATCCCGATATGTTCTCGCCGTTCAGACAAATGATGGCAAGTCCTGAACAACCGGAACTATTGACCGAAGCCGGCATATTGCCGCAAGCGATATTGGATAACTTGGCAGAGAAAACAGAGAACCAGGCATTGGTCTATTTCTCAGTCCGTTGTGCTCCGGAAGAAGCAGATTCGGTCAAGGCTAAACTGACTGCTGAAGAAGGTTGTATGCTGATGGATCCGTACTACTATTGCACCGATCTGGTGGAATTGTTGCATGATGATTTCAATCTGATCATGTGGATCAGTTCGGCATTTGTGTTCCTGCTGCTGCTCTTCTCCTATCGCAATATATGGCTCACGCTCATAGCCCTCAGTCCGATGGTATTGTCATGGTATGCCGTGTTGGGCGCAATGGCGATAGCGGGCCAACCGTTCAACCTGGTGAATATTATTGTGTCGTCCTTTGTCTTCGGTATAGGCGTGGACTACTCTATCTTCATTTTGGAAGGATTACTCAAGAGCGAAGACAACAATCCGATGATGACGTACCACAAAACAGCCATTACTATTTCGGCTGTGGTCCTGGTAATCTGTATGTTCATCTTGGGCTTTGCTAAACATCCTGCTGTACAGAGTATCAGTTTTGCCTCAACAGTCGGTATGATTACTACGATCATGTTGTCCTACACGCTTGAGCCTAACCTGTACAGTATCTATATGCGAATCAAGAACAAAAAGAAAAAATCATGAAACTACTATCTGTTCTACTGATAGCGACTACTATTCTGTCGCTTCACCAACCCGGAGAAACTCGGGAGTTTGCATTCACAGAAACACATGTGATGCCTAAGATGAACAAGACAACCGTATCCGAAGGTACTATGCGTTTTCACGCACCCGAGGAATTGCGAATGGACTATACCAAACCGGCCGGTGACTATACTGTTATTGCCAAGGATAAGTTCGATGTGTTCAAGAAAGGCAAGATGCAGCATCTCAATGTCAAGAATCCGACACAGCGAATGGCAATCTATCGTTCGACCTTGCTTGCTTGCCTCGGCGGAGATGTAGAGAAGGCTGCCAAACTCAATAAGGCCAAAGCAACCTATAAAACGGTGGGCAATACCTATGTCTGCACGCTCAAGGCAGAGAACGCTACTCCGCATGACATAGCCGTATTGGAACTGATATACGACAAAAAGAGCGGCCAACTCAAGTCAATGACTATCACTGAAGGTAACGGCAATTATACAACTTACGCCGTTAAGTAAGATATTTCGGTTAATTAGCAAAGGCGGTTCACTTCGTTTGAGGTGAACCGCCTTTGCTGTGTGGTGCACCCCGAAGATTTTATCTTCGATATTTATAGCCTCTTTTTGCTGACATTTTGTATTGTGCTGAATGATAGAAAGTTGTGTTTTTGTAATATATATTTTACAAAATTGAGAAAAATGCACTATTTATACATAAAAATGTATCAAAAGGTTGCATATATTAAATTTTTACTATACTTTTGCGCTTGAAATTCTCTCTGAGGGGAATATTTTGGTATAACAAACAAAAGAAGGGTATTTTGGTATGAAGCAATTCTTACTAGTATTGTCCGTTTGTATGATTACAACATTCGGACAGGTTTTGGCGCAAAGCCAAACCATTTCCGGTAAGGTAGTGAGTGCAGCCGATGGCGAGGGCATCCCCGGAGCGTCCATCTCTGTACTGGGCACTAGCCGGGGAACGATCTCTGATTATGAGGGTAAATTCAGCATTGAGGCCGAACCGGGCACAACGCTGGTAGTGAGTTTCGTAGGTATGCGCTCGATGAGTGTACCCGCTGCCGCTGACATGGTAGTTACTTTGGAAGAAGATACCGAAGTGTTGGATGAAGTGGTTGTAACAGCTCTGGGTATCTCCCGTTCGGAGAAAACACTCGGTTATGCAGCAACCAA
>JAEEHO010000296.1 GCA_016280845.1 Paludibacteraceae bacterium
GATCCCTCAAAAACCCTTGTATTATAGCATGTTTTGAGTGTGACGGGGCGTTGGTTTCGCGCAGACCGCTGAACCATGTCATTTTCTCCCCGAAAAAGTATGCAAAGTCGAGTTGGTTTTAAGCGTTCATGATTCATAGCGACTTCCCCTCAACGCCCGGCCGACTCCGCCGCCTTGCGGTACTCCTCGGCCATCCACGCCGTGTTACCGTTCGCTCTCGGCGAGCCTTGTAGAATCAGAATGTTCATCTGATTTCTCCTTTCGATATTTTCGTTTTTCTTATTCCGCGATCTTTCATAATGTCTCATGTTCCTTGTCCTCTGTATGCTTACACATATTATTGATTGCAAGAAATGGCCAGATAACGGAGACTTGAACTGGTGCCGAAACTATGTCCAAGGCATGTCCCACCCATTTAGGGCCTCTACGAACACCATGCAATGTGCCAATATCACAAACCAATGCAAACAACCCTCGTCCAGTAACCTCACCGGCGATACTGCACGCAATGCAATATAGCAAAATCGCGATGCATCCGGTTCTTTTCTTGCGGATCATCACACTGCGCCTTTTACTTCCGAATCTCCATTCCTAAAAGGCTAACAGTTTCGCACCGCAGCCGTTCAGCAGAGACTATCATGGAATGCATCACGAAGATGTCTCTCAAACTCGCAATCCCGGTTGTACCATTGTCAAGACAGCTTGAAAAATCGGCATTCGACATCCCCGTTTTTTTACGAAAAGTTTGAACTATGCTATTATGCTTTGTATAGCTCCACAAATCCGCCTTGTCGTTGTCAATCACAACGGGCATGGCATATGATGGAATTCCTATTCTGTCAAATCTGAAGAATGATTCCTTTTGAGCGCACAATTCCGAGTCAATGTACAAATCCTCAATTTCGTTGAATTTATGTGTCAGCGACTTCTTGGGCCTGACAAAGCAATCACCTTGGTTGACATACAGAGTCCAGTTAAATGTCGATACGCCAACCTTTTCCACGTCAGATGACACATATGCGTCTGTGACTCCATCAAAATTACAATCGCACGCAACAACATACACCTCTGTGATATCAATTAACGGATTCTTCTGCTTTAAATACTTGCAGTGCATATTGGCTATCTTGCTTTTCAAAGTCTCACCTATCGACCACGCATTATCACGAGCCTTTATTAGGCGCTGCTGCTCCCGGCTGGATTCCTTCACAATTTCAGCATTCGCGCCTCTGAATCTGTGTGGAATCACATTGCGCATACAATTTACATTTGGATCTGCAAAATAGTCTTCAATTCCTCCATGAATCTGACATTTGCATGGAATCCCATTGGTATCCGCACTAATACGCCACCAAGTGATAGCCTGGCCGGCAACTTCTTTGCCGCCAGAGCAAGACAATCGCTTAGACGTCTCATTGTGATAGACTACTTCCTTACGCCCGTTGGCATATTCAACCTCCCAGAGTTGATCAGGAGTAAACCAGAAAGATGAACTCAGTGCAGGTTGGCACATTCTGCGATCAAACAAATAATGAGAAAGTCCTATTACTTCCCACGCCATACCATCATTGTATTTGCCGTCGGCAGCTGAAAAGAATACAAATTGATTATCCGTATCAGATTGAAAAACGAATGGTATCAAACATGATATATCATTCCCCCAAGCTCCCTTCTCGAACGCACAGTCTGCAAAATCTTTAAGTACCATTCTCTGACCTTCCATTACTGGAAGAGCGGCAAACTTTGAATCTGCATGGCAAATGCCAATCAGTGCAGTTGCCGAAATGGTTGCAATTAGCTTTTTCATAGTTACTCTCCCTCCTGCAGAGCGCCATCAGTCATGACGTCACTGACATAATTTGCGTTTCGTGTGTTATGATGGAATATCCATCTGCCTGTTTGTGGATCGAACTGCAAAGGACTGTAAAATGTTCGGGTGTGCGTAGGAGTCGTTTGCCCTGGGATACCTTCCGCTCCATTATAAAGCGTAATAGTGGACCACATTTCCGGAGTAACGACTTGCCCATTGATATTTGTCGATGGCGGATCGGTCCAATTCGGCTGATTGGAATATGCGCTTGAATAGTAACCAAGAAATCTAACTGCATCCGCGCGCTTGTCACTTAGAATTTTAGCCATAGACAGCACATTTGTATGCCAGTTGTAAACTTCTGCGGTTGTGTCACCATTCCGTCCCTTGTCAATCTGAGCTATGCCCCAGCCATGACTTGGTCCCCATGTCGGCAATTCCTTGTATTGATTATCCGATGCGTTGAACTGATTGTAAACACGACCCGTTCCCTCTTTGCTCTCGTGCTTCGCAATCTTCCATGCGTAAGTCAAGAAATCTGCATTGACATTGGCATCGATATACGCTCGCGCTGTTGCATCCAATGGATTCTTTCCCCTAATTGCAAATGAATAAGTCGAAGAGACCGCATCATCCACTCTTATATTAAGAACGCAAGCACCTCCCACAATTTCGTTTCCCAATTCTGTGGTTATGTCATACGCCTCAGAACCTCTACGTGTCACTTGTTGAAGCGTTCGATTGTCGATGCCATCAAACCTACGGTTGCTTCGCTCTGTTGTCAACGTCATGCTCCACGACACATTGATCCACTCCATGAGGTCCTTGAATTGCGCGGTTAATTCCGGTGCAGCCGGATGAGCCGTTATGTATGCAATGCCATTTGTTGGAATGGACTCCCTGACATACGATGTTGCCGCATCTGTCGTGTTTGCCTCTCCTGTCGCGGTCGGCATATTTGATTGCACAACCTTAAGCGGGAAAAGGCCCACGAAAATGGTAGTAGGCAGGTATCCATCACTCACATTCATTGCCGCCAGATTGACTGTTACCGAAAGATCGGCACTGGCTGGTGCCTTGTATATGGCCTTGTCCTTTAGGACAACCGGAGAGTAACCCTTAGCTGTATGCCCGTTTTCCGCAGCGCTATCCCATGCTCCATCCTCGTTGTTCACAAGTGCAAAGCCACTTAACGCGGCATTGTCGGTTGCAAATATGTCCCAAACAACTCTGTCATTGTATTGTGATGCCTGTCCTGTAAATTCCGGGTATTCCTCACTGTAAACGAACACACCAACAAATGCCATAGTTCCCGCAGGGATCGTTACAGTTTCATGCACTTGTTTTGCGATACCCATTCCGAGATCTCCCGTAACAGAAACCCACTTGACCGGGATGGTGTCTGCCCTGTCATTGGGATCGCTGCCTTGCCCGACCTCAACGCCATCGTTTAGTCCATCGCCATCAGTATCTGGGTTTCCGGGATTCGTATCAGCCTCCGACTCTTCCCCATTTGTGAGACCATCGCCGTCAGGATCAGCGTTTAGATCGTTATTGGGATTGGTGTCCGTTGAATTGTCCACGGTGGGATCAAAGCCGCCATGCCGGCTTTCCCATCCATCGTTCATGCCGTCGCCGTCGGTGTCTGGATTGAGAGGAGCTGTGCCAACGCCAGACTCATCCCCGTCCCCTAACCCGTCGCCGTCGGTGTCGGGGTTCAAGGGATCGGTACCGGTTCCAATATTAAACGCTATGTCAACGCCATTCGACAACGAGCCTTGCCGCACAAAGGTCTGCATGCGAGTTCTGTTGTTCAGCAATCCGTCAGAGTCCCAATATGAATAGGCATGCGCCCATAGTCCGCCGAGCGCCTGTATGCCAATTGTCGCATTGCGCCCATCCATGTTGTCACCAGATATATCACGATACAGGAAATGAACCTCTCCTTCGCCATTAATCGGGACTACCACCTGAAACGACAACGCATTTGTCGTGGATGTTCGCGATATGTTTGAATATGGACACACGTTTTCGTACTGCACAACCCAAACAGGGTTCGTTCCCACCTCGGATGCTCCTACCATGACCTTAGACGTCGGCGCATTCGTAGTCAGATAAAGATCAGCAAGGTAAGGGACGAGAACAAGCGCATTGGAATACATCGTCGATGTCATACTTCCGCCGTTCCTAGAATATAGGTCAGCACCATATCCTCTGCGCGGCAGATAGACGATGCCGTTCAAGTCGATTACGGCATTGGTGACGGTCTCGCAGCCGACGGTGATCGGCGTGTTCAAGGAGTAGTTAACAAGCGCTGTATCAGGATCGGGGAATTGCGAGGTGATGTCAATCGCATCAGCAGAAAGCGTCAGCCACGACAGGCCGTTTGTCACGGCAAGCGACCCGGTTTCCGTTCGGTCTGGAAGCCCATCGCCATCCGTGTCAACGTTAGAGGGGCTTGTGCCAAGTGCTTGTTCAATCAAATTTGAAAGCCCGTCCTCGTCCAAGTCGCCGTCTGCTCCCTGGTCGCCAGAAGCGGAAAGCGGATCAAGGCCGTTGTCGTATTCCCATCCGTCATAAAGGCCATCCATGTCCGTGTCGGCAAACCGAGCACTCGTTCCTATTCCTTGCTCGGCACCATCGCCAAGGCCATCGCCATCGGTATCATATAAGACTGCACTTGTCCCAGCGCCTACATGATAAGCAATCACCATGCCATTCGACACCGATCCAGCGGTATTATAAGAGACAGGGAAAGACAATTCACGATTTGGCAGCTGAGCGCCTATTGTAGCACTAGATCCGTCAAAGGCATCGGCTACGCTGACATAATGGACATAAACTGTGTTTGTCTCTGCCTCAGGAACCACTACCTGGAACGTAGCAACGCATGTCGTATCATTCCTCTGCGAATAAAGTCGTACATTGGCATATTCAATCACGGCATACCGCAGACCGTTCGTGTCAACGTCGGCAACAGTAATACGTCCGCTTCCGTTGTCAGCAATGTAGAGGTCGTCCCAATATGCGGCAACCGCCGTATGACGGCTGCTTATTCCATAAGTCGCGAGATCACTGTTGCCATAAGATACCGAGAACCAATCGTCCGCGTATCTGTCAGACATCAATCCCACCACTCCGTCAACACAGACTGTGATATTGGTATGGATATACCCGCCGCAATGTACGGTGAATGGCAACTGCACCTTGAAAGTCTCTCCGTCATAGCTTTGGGTGGAGCGCAGAAGGTTCGTGCCGCCTGACACGTCGAAAACAGGCAATGCTTCGCAATATTCCCACCAACCAAGTTCGTCTCGGTCGCTAATCCCGTCATGGTCGGTATCCGGCTCGCCGGGACTGGTGCCAGCGTGAAATTCATCAATGTTAATCACCCCGTCCAAGTCGGCATCTTCCATCGAATCGTTTTCCGTTGGATTCAGTTCGTTGTCAACCTCCCAGCCGTCCGGCATGCCATCGGCGTCCGTATCAATGGTTAGAGGATCGGTTCCAATAGTCGTCTCGACCCCATCTGGCAAGCCGTCGTTGTCCGTGTCCGCATTAAGCGGGTCGGTGAAATGCATTGCCACTTCGGAAGCATCGGTCAATCCATCGTCGTCGGTATCCACTTCCAGCGGGTTCGTACCGGTTCCTATCGAATATTTGATTGTCAATCCATCAGCCGGGAAACCAGAAGTCAACGGCCACGAAATGTTATAGTATCGTTCCCCGGTCTTCAACGATGGCATCCACCCGCATTGCACACCGGCGCGAAAAACTATCTCGCGGAAAAGGTTGGACGCACAAAGGTAGCTCACGTATATGGTGTTTGTCTCGTCATGCGGCAGTATCAGCTGGCAAGTGATAAGCTCATTTGTTTCTGTGTACTCCGACAGACCGATGTTCCTGTATTCAACAACCGAATAGTCGTGCCCATCATGGCTCGCCGTACCATGAAGTATCTGACTTTGCCATTCGTTAGTCTTCGCATAGAGATATGCACCGCATAGCGCAATGGAAATGTGAGAAGCTGAATATTGCGTATTGCTCAATGTGCCATAGTTGCAAGCATATCCCCAATCCCAAGTGTTCGTCGGGCATAGGAGATGGACGGTTCCGTCAACATGGACTTTTGCGTTTGTATAACAGACACCGTTGACAAAAACATCATGCGCGAGCGGAATTCGCCAGCTGTTCCCGCTTGCCGTTGGCCAAGTTACAAGTTGCTCAGCATCCTGTATGTCCATCCACATGAAATTCTCTTCTGGTATAGCAGACATGGCCCCAATCTCTTGCGCGTCAGAAAGGCCGTCCCCGTCTGTGTCGGCGGAGTGTGGATTTGAGCCTGCGGCGATTTCGTCGCCATCTCCTACCCCGTCGCCGTCCGTATCGTACAATAGAGGATTTGTGCCGATGTTGGCGGAGAGTTCCTGCAAATCGGTAAGACCATCAGCGTCCGTGTCAGGGTTGAATGGATTTGTAAGAGACACAAGGTTCTCATAAGAATCTGTTAGACCGTCGCCATCGGAATCGATGTCGACACCAAAACGGTAGAACCCCATGCCGTTGAACGTGTCAAGGAACCAGGGTCGCATAGCCACATCCACATTGTTTGA
>JAEEHO010000297.1 GCA_016280845.1 Paludibacteraceae bacterium
AGCAGTTGTTCGCGGCAGAACCGGTCCTGCTCGGCGTACTCGACCATCGCACGCAGTTTGCGGACAAAACGCTCTTGACGTTCGTCATAAACCATGGGAGAGAGGTAGATGTCTGCCTCTCTCTCTCTGGTGAAAGTGAGGCTGCAACCAATGGAACGAGGGATATATGTCAGAATGCCGCGTTGGGCCAGCGACACAAGAATCTCGTGCGCCTTCGGTTCATCACCTTCGCGCACATACTGCAGGTCCGTAAAAATACCGCTGTATTGTCGCATGAGCCGGTCCAGCATCTCCACTTGTTCGGAAGAGAGTGTGTATTCGCCAAACTGCTGACGCGGCACGTTGATACGCACGCGCGGCTGCGTCTCGTGTTCTTCCTCAAAATGAATATATCCCGCCTGTGTCAGTATATGCAGCGCCGAATAGGTTTGCAGTACGGGCAGGTGCATCACTTGGCACAAACGATCCATATGCAGCGTGAAGGTATGTCCGTAGCCGCTGCCCTGACCAACCTGCAAGAAGTCGCATGTGTTGTGATAGACTTTCTCTATGAACTCCTTGGGCGGATAATTGTCACTCACGCGTTTGCGTGCTTTCTGCTTGTCTTGATCGTTGTAGAGCAGTACGGCATAAGCCGTCTTGCCGTCTCGTCCGGCACGGCCCGCTTCCTGGTAATACGACTCCAATGAACTGGGCAAATCATGGTGGATAACCAGTCGTACATCCGCTTTGTCGATACCCATGCCGAAAGCATTAGTGGCCACGATGACGCGTGTGCGACCCTCTTTCCAAGCCTGTTGCCGTTCGTTGCGTTCCTTGGTGGTCAAGCCCGCATGATAATATTGGATATTGGATATTGGAAATTGGAGATTGAGCCATTCGGCCAGTTCCTGGGCGCGTTTGCGATTGCGCACATAGACAATGGCGCTGCCCTCCACGCGGGACAATATATGTGCTATCTGTTCGGGATTCTTGTCGGTGCGGCGAACGATATAGTACAGGTTCTCGCGGTGGAACGATTTGCGCAACACATTTGGTTCCGCAAAGCCCAATCGTCGTTGTATATCTTCCTCCACCTCGGGCGGCGCGGTCGCAGTGAGAGCCAATACCGGCACGTCCGGCAGTGTCTCGCGCACCTTCTGTATATTCAGGTACGACGGGCGGAAATCGTATCCCCATTGGGAGATACAGTGCGCCTCGTCCACGGCAATCAGTCCGACAGGCAGGTCTTTGAGCCGCTTCTTGAAATCCTCGCTCTCCAGTCGTTCGGGCGAGCAGTAGAGGAAATTGTACGGGCCGTAGAGACAATTGTCCAACGCCACACGTTGGCGGTCGTAACTCATGCCGGTATAGATGGCTTCGGCGTGTATGCCGCGTGCTTCCAGATTCTCTACCTGGTCGCGCATGAGTGCGATGAGCGGTGTGATAACCAGACACAGACGCTTGTTCTCGTTCTTCGAGGCCATGACCAATGTGGGCACTTGGAAACAGATACTTTTGCCTCCGCCGGTCGGCATCAGCGCCAGCGTGTCGCGTCCCGCTAAAACGGAAGCGATGATTTCCGACTGCAAAGGCCGAAAATCATCGTATCCAAAGTAAGTATGTAGTGCCTCGCGTGCTGTCACTGTTAACGCTTGTTCTTATTTCGAATAGATTTTAAACTGCCACGGTTTGAGGGTGAAGGTCTGGTTGGTCTCCAGTTTCATCTTCTTGCCGCAGATACACATATATTTGCCTTCGTTGCCGCTCAGATCCAGCGTAACGGTTTGTTCCTCGCCGCTCATGTTCATCACCGCCAGCACGGTATTACCGCCGAAGCAACCGTCCAGATGGCGTACGCAAGCGAAGATCTTGTCGTTGTTAGCCGCAATGCGAACCATCGGTGCGCCTGCTTCCGGACTGAACAAAGCCTTGTTGCGAGCGCGCAGATCGTTCAGACGTTTGTATAATTCAGCCTGTGCGAACGCTTCGTCACGGTCTATCAGGTCTTTCTCGAAGAACTGCAGACGGTGGTGATTGCCGCTCAACTGACCGGTGTAGATCATCGGCATGCCCGGCACCACATAGCAGAAGGCCTGGAACAAAGGCACAGCATCGCCCATACGTTCCTGTTCGGTACCGTTCCAGCTGTTCTCATCGTGGTTGCTGATGAAGTTCATGCGGATGGCTTCCGAACGGACAGTGGTGTCTGCTTTAGCAAAATATGCCCACAGGTCATCCACCGTCTTATTGCCCTGTGCCACGTCGTTCATCAGGTGGTGTAACGACCAGCCGTAGTACATATCGAAGGCCGTCTCTGTCAGTTCTTGCGCTTTGTCTTCGTCCTCGGCAAGAGTGAACATGTTCGGGTGCGTCTGACGCAAGTCAGCCATAGCCCAGTTCCAGAAGTCGGTCGGCACTTCGCCTGCCACATCGCAGCGGAAACCGTCTATACCTATCGTATCCATCCACCAATGCATGGCCTTGAGCATCTCATTGCGCATGTCTTGGTTGTCATAGTTGAGTTTGCTGATATCGGTCCAGTCGTATTGTACCATCAGATTGCCCAAACTGTCGCGGTAGTGCCATCCTTCGTTCTTGGTCCACTCGCTGTCCGGCGCAGTATGATTGGCCACCCAGTCCAGAATGACCTTGAATCCCAGTCTGTGCGCTTCGCCGAGGAAATGCTCGAAATCCTCACGCGTTCCGAACTCGGGATTGATCTGGCAGTAGTCGATGATCGAGTAATAACTGCCCAACGTACCTTTGCGCGTTATTACGCCGATAGGCTGACAAGGCATCACCCATATGATGTCTATGCCGTTCTCACGCAACTGCGGCAGCACTGCTTCCGCTGCGCGGAATGTGCCTTCTTCGGTCAACTGACGGGTGTTCAACTCATAGATTGTGGCGTCATATGCCCACTCTGGGTGACGCAAATCCTGTTGTGTGCAGCCGGCTAACATCAATGCCGCCAGCATGGAAATAAACACGTTTCTCATGGAAATAAAAATATTAATTATTAACTACTTCGTATGTCAATTCTTTTCGGTTGATGGTCACCGTTACGCTTTGGCCTAGATAAACGCGTTCGAAACGGATCCGGTCCGGAGTGCTTTCTAGTGGAATGAAATCGCCGTAGAGCAGCGGCAACGAATTGCGGCGCATATGAATCAGTTCTGCCACTTGTCGGCGCATCTCTTTCTCATCAGCGTTGAGACGGTCAAAACGCATTATATGGCGGTTGTCGGGATCATTGCCGCCCACCTCGCCGTACTCATCGCCCTGATAGATGCATGGCACTCCCGGCAGGGTCATATTGAGCACCTCGAGCAACAGGGCGCGTTTGTATGCCATAGCCGTATCGCCTATGCCTATCTCGCGCGTCCATCCTTCTTCCTTGCCTTGTGTGTAGATGTCTATCGCGCCGCCGGCAATGCTGGCAAAACGTGTCTGGTCATGATTGCCGCTGATGTTACCCATCGTATGGTGAGCGCCGTATGTGCTGAGCGAAGTCAACTCGTTCTGCATCACTTCGTCCATACCCTTCAGTCCGCATAGCGCCTCGCGTGCCGTGAAATAGACATTGAAGTCAAACTGCGCATTCAGCATGCCGCTCTTCACATAACTGCCTATCAGTTCCGGACTGCCGTAGGTCTCGCCTATCATCCATATTGCTCTGCCCGGCCAGCGGGTGGCTATCTTCTGTCCCAACATGCGCCAGTAGCCTTCCGGTATATGCTTGCATGCATCGTGGCGGAAACCGTCCAAATCGTATTTCTCCAACCAGTATAGCGCCGAGTCGGTCATGGCTTCGCATACTTCTTCACGCTCTAAGTCCAAGGTCGGTATGTGCTTGTCAAACCAGGTTGTCAAGCGTGCCTCGTCCCATAGCTCGAAGTTCCTGCGCCCGTCCGGCAGAACAGAGTCTGTGTGCCAGTCCGGGTGCTGCTGCAATGTAGGCGAATTGATATGCATGTGGTTGGCCACATAGTCCAAAATCACATTGATGCCGTGCGCATGAGCCGTGTCCAGCAGCGCCTTCATCTCTTTCGGAGTGCCGAATCGGCGGTCCAATTGAGTGGCGTATATCGGCCAATAACCGTGATAGCCGCTGAACTTGGTATAGGTCTTTGTGCTGTCGTATTTATTGCCGTTCTTGAATGGATAGCAACCCCATGCATCCCACGGATTCTGTGTGATAGGGCTGATCCATAGCGTATTGACGCCTAGGTTGTCAAAATATCCCTCACTGATCTTCTTGGTTACACCCGCCAGATCGCCGCCTTGGTAATCCACTATATCCAGCACCTCGGGCGAGTTCATTTTCCAGTCATTGTCTTTGTTGCCGTTGCAGAAGCGGTCAATTAGAATAGAGTAGAGCACTTGTGCCTGTTGGTCATGACGGTTCAGTTGCGCTGCGTCGGTAACAATCTCGCCGTCCTGCATCGGTAGCAGCAAATCGTTGTAGATGTACTGCTCGTCTTCCGCAAAGATGCGCAGCCATGTACGTCCGCGTATGGCTGAATGCTGATGGCTGATAGCTGAAATCTGTTTTTTAACGGCTGTCATATCCAGCAACCATGTGCCGTCTTCCTGCGGGATCCAATCGTCGTGCCGCATAGGAGTATTCTGTACCATAGCCATCAGCGTCGGGTTAATCACCTTGTCTCTGAATCCCACACGCAACTTGTTGCCCTCGTAGCCCAGCGACACCAGGCTCTGGCGTACGGGCTTAGCCGGCAATACCACTATCGTGAAGGCATCGTCATCGTTGTAAAAACTGAGAGTGTGTATTGTGTTGTCGCGGTTGACGATATCCATCTCGTTACTCACGCGCGCGTTACCTTTTATATTGATACAGTCCAATTGTTCTGCACCCATCCAGTGTAAACCGCGCCACAGACTAGTGTCGCCGTACAATATCGGCAAATAATCCGTCAGTACGACGTGCATTGTGTCGCCTGTCATGCGAATAGGCATGATAGGTTCGGATAAAGCGATACGTTCAGCGATGTTCATTCGCTGACAACCGACCCAACAAAGGGTCACAAAAAAGAAAATACCTATTTTTTTCATGGGGCTAAATGCGTATTACCATTTTTCGGGGGCAAAGGTAGTACAAATAATTCAAATATGCAAATATTTATACAAAAATTGTTCTTTCTTTCCTCCTTCTTCGGAGCGATTTCCTTGCCGAATGCGAAACAAAACGCAAAATTAAGCATTTTTTTTTGTATATATCAAAAATTAGTTATACCTTTGTCGCGGTTTTTAATTGCACTACTTATGAATAGAATTTTCACTCTGATTGCTGTCACGCTATTTAGCGTGTCTTTGTTTGCTGAGAAAGTAAAGATCGGCGATTTGTGTTATAACCTTGATGGTGACAACATGACAGCCGAGGTGACGTACGAAACCGAGAAGGGCGACAACTATGCCGGACTGACTATTGCTATTATCCCCGATTCTGTGCTGTATTTGGGTTACCACTATGCTGTGACCGCTATCGGCGAATGGGCTTTCGAACAGTGCCCCTTGTTGCAATCCGTCACTATCGGTAGCGGTGTGCAGAGCATTGGTAAAATGGCTTTCCTAAATAGTCCCGCGCTTGCGACCATCGAGGTGGTAGCAAACAATCAAACCTACTGCTCAATAGACGGAGTGCTGTTTACCAAAGATACGCTTACGCTTATCCAATATCCAATCGGAAACACGCGTACCGCATACACTATTCCGGATAACGTGCAGGTCATCGGAGAATGGGCTTTCCGAAACTGCTCTTCGTTGCAATCGGTCACTATCGGCAGCGGCGTGCAGACCATCGGAGAATGGGCTTTCCGAAGCTGCTCTTCGTTGCAATCGGTCACTATCGGCAGCGGCGTGCAGACCATCGGAGAATGGGCTTTCTCTAACTGCTCCTCGTTGCAATCGGTCACCATTCCGGATAATGTAAGGTACATCTTAGAAGGTGCTTTCTCTGACTGTCGCGCGCTCGCGACCATCTACAACCGTGCCGCTACTCCGCAGAGTATTGATGCGAATGTGTTTGATGGTGTTGACAAAAATGCTTGTACACTTTACGTGCCCGCTGAGAGCATAACGGCTTATCAATGTGCCGTTTGGTGGTATGAATTTGGCAATATTTTGGGCATTTATAAAGCCAGCGGCAGATACAAGATCGGCGATCTGTATTACAATCTCAACGGCGACAACCTGACAGCCGAAGTAACCTATGACAAGCAATATGCCGAAACCAACTATTCCGGATTGATTGCCGCCACTATCCCTGATTCTGTGCTGTACAATGGTTTCTCCTATGCCGTGACTGCCATCGGAGAAGATGCTTTCTTTAACTGTCATTCTTTGCAATCGGTTACTATTGGAGATAACGTACAGATTATCGAAGAGTCCGCTTTTTCCTACTGCGACGTACTGCAATCCGTTACTATTGGAGATCGCGTACAGATTATAAGATTTCGTGCTTTTTCCCACTGCTCCTCATTGCAATCCGTTACTATCGGAGACAACGTGCAAACCATTGAAGAACGTGCTTTTCAACTCTGCTCAGCACTCGCAACCATCAATGTGGCAACCAACAATCAAAATTTCTGCTCGGTAGATGGTGTGCTGTTTACCAAAGATACGCTTACGCTTATCCAGTATCCTATGGGAAACCCGCGTACCGCATACACTATTTCGGATAGCGTGAAGACTATCGGAAACAGTGCTTTTTATCTCTCCAAAGCGTTGCAATCCGTCACTATTGGAAGTGGTGTACAGACCATTGGCAGGTATGCTTTCACTGAGTGCAAGAAACTGCAATCGGTTATTATCCCGGACAACGTTCAAACCATAGAAGAAGGCGCTTTCGTCAATTGCGCCTCGCTGCAATCGGTCATTATCGGAAAGAATGTGCAGAGCATTGGAGAGAATGCTTTCTTGTATATCTGGTCTTTGCAATCCATATACAATCGTGCCACTACTCCGCAAAGTATAAATGCGAATGTATTTGATAACGTTGATAAAAGCGCTTGCACACTCTATGTGCCGACAGAGAGTGTCGAGGCTTATCAGAATGCGAGCGTGTGGAAAGACTTCAACATATGTTATCCCGTCAGCGGCAGATACAAGATCGGCGATTTGTATTACAACCTCAACGGCGACAATATGACTGCCGAAGTGACGTACGAAACCGAGGACGGCGACAACTATGCCCGATTGACTACTGCCACCATCCCTGATTCTGTTAAGTACAAGGGTTATTACTATGCTGTAAATGCCATCGAAGAAGATGCTTTCCGCGACTGTGACATGCTGCAATCGGTTACAATCGGTAACGGTGTGAAGACCATAGGACAACGTGCTTTCTATTACTGCACATCGTTGTATTCGATCAGTATCAAAGGAAAAGTACGAACGATAGGTTTCAGCGCTTTCTACAATTGTTCATCGCTGCAATCCGTTACTATCGGAGACAACGTGCAAACCATCGAAAAGGGAGCTTTCTACAATTGCACATCGTTGCGATCGGTCACTATCGGTAACGGAGTGCAAACCATCGGTGAATATGCATTCTACAACTGCTATTCCATGCACTCGGTCGCTATCGGTAGCGGTGTGCAGACCATAGGCAGGTATGCTTTCACCGAGTGCGAGAAACTGCAATCGGTTATTATCCCGGACAACGTTCAAACCATAGAAGAAGGCGCTTTCGGCAATTGCGCCTCGCTGCAATCGATCACTATCGGCAGCGGTGTACAGACCATAGGGAATCATGCGTTTGTCTTTTGCGGCAATCTCGCAACGATCATCAACCGTGCTGCTACTCCGCAGACTATTGACGAAAGTGTATTCTATAACGTCAATAAGGACGCTTGTTCGCTCTATGTGCCGACTGAGAGTCTAACCGGCTATCAGAATGCAGACGTGTGGAAAGAGTTCTTCTCTATCCGGTCTATCGGCTCACAAGGCATCCATGATGTACAAAGTGACAATGTACAAAGTACAAAGGTGATTCGCAACGGACAAGTCTACATTATGTGCAACGGACAGATGTACAACATGCAAGGCCAAGAGGTGAAATAATCGCTGCGCTTAAAGACCGCTAACGCTGAAAGAGTAAGGACCGTTCACTACGTTCACTAAAAGAATAAAGATAGAACGGCTACTAATAGACGAAAACATTTTTGTCTTTACTCCTTACTCCTTCAGTCTGTGTCGGAGAGTGCTGAACGCGAAAAAAACGCCATATCAGGCGTTTTTTTTTGCATATATCAAAAAAAAGCAGTAAATTTGCGCAAATTTCAAAAAAAACACAATTATTGGTAGTAATGGAAAAGAAGTTTGAAGAAAGAAAAGAACCGGAAATCGTGTACAGTCGTTCGGTTAAGGCAGGTAAACGTATTTATTACTTGGATGTGCGCAAGGCACGCAACGAGGATCTCTACCTTTGTATAACAGAGAGCAAGCGCCGTCAAGCAGGTGAAGATGAAGTGCCTTCGTTCGAAAAACACAAACTGTTTCTCTACAAAGAGGATTTTGCTAAGTTCAGCGAAGGTCTGCAGGACGTAATAGGATATATCCAGCAGCAGTTCGGCGGTGAGATAGAGGAACGCCAGGAGTGGAAAGGTGACGAAGGGGCTGAAGATCCGAAAGAAGTTGCCGAAGAACCTAAGAAAAAAGGCCTTTTCGGAATATTTAAGTGATAGAGAGAAATCCCTCTCCGGCTCTTCCCTCAAGGGAGAGAAAGTAGTTCACATAGCGGGATAATACGTCCGCCTAACGAGATATTAATTATTAATTATCGAGACGATTCCTCGTGCGATGTCGGCTTTGCTGCTGAGCGGCAGGTCGGTCTTATGACCGTCAGCTGAGAGAATAGTGACACGATTGGTGTCGGTGCCAAAGCCTGCGCCCGCATCGCGGAGCGAATTGAGAACGATGGCATCCATGTGTTTGCTCTCCAGCTTATGCAGCGCGTTGGTCTCTTCGTTATCGGTCTCGAGCGCAAAGCCAATGAGCGTTTGGTTCGGACGTTTGCTTTCGCCCAGAGTGCGCGCAATGTCCGGAGTCGTATGAAGATTAAGAAGCAATTCGGTTTGACCGGGTTGCTTTTTTATTTTGCTGTTTGCCGCCTCCGGCGCAAAATCTGCCACCGCGGCACACAGTATTGCCATGTCGCTCTCTGTCCATGCCTGCAAGCACGCGTTGCACATCTCTTGCGCCGAGCGCACATCTATGCGGCGTATATGCTCGTTGTCGCGAACGGTCTGTGCCGACGGTCCGCTGACGAGTGTCACTTGTGCGCCGCGGCGGGCACACTCATGCGCCAGAGCATAGCCCATTTTGCCGGTAGAGTAATTGCTTAGGTAGCGCACAGGATCGAGCTGTTCCTGCGTCGGTCCGGCTGTGATGAGCACACGTCGGCCGAGCATGTCCTTGGCGGTCAGAGCTGCCTCTACCGCCTCGTGCAATATGTCGATCTCCGGCATTCTTCCTTTGCCGCAGGTGCCGCAAGCGAGCGGTCCTTCTGCCGGCTCGAGCACGGTGATGTTCGGCCACGAGCGTAGTGTGGCTACTGCCTGTTGGGTAGCAGGATTGTCCCACATCTTGTCGTTCATAGCCGGAGCGAGAACGATGGGTTTGCGTGCCGCGCAAGAGGCGAGCGTAGTGGTGAGAGCATCGTCGGCAATGCCTGCAGCCATCTTGCCCAACACGTTCGCTGTAGCGGGTGCCACAATCATCATATCCGCCCATTCAGGCAGCGATATATGCTCGGTGGCATGCTCGTTGATGGCGGCAAACACATCGCTATAGACAGGATGACCCGAGACGGTTTGCAACGTCAACTCCGTAACAAACTCAAGCGCGTGACGAGTGGTCGTCACGCGTACGTCTGCTCCGGCCTTGGCCATCGAGCGAATCAGCTCGGGAATCTTATAGGCAGCGATGCCGCCACTGATTCCAACTAATATGTGTTTGCCCTGCAGAGACAATTTAATTTACAATGTACAATTTACATAGCGTTCTATCGGCTTAGGTACAATGTTTTGTGTCCGTACGGACTCTATCAGTTTGTACAAAACTCCGTAAACCCTTTGTTAATTGCTAATTGTTAATTCTTAATTATTTCAGTGCTTCGTCGCGGTTACCGGAACGGTAAACGAGTTCGCCGTCAATAAACTCCTGGGTAGCCATCAGCGTAGCCTTTGGCAGACGCTCGTACTGGCGGCTGATTTCAATCTGCTCTTTGTTCTCGAAGGTCTCGTCCAGACCATCCTGCGGAACAGAGAAGTCCTGCAGCTTGGAGTCCAACTCTTTCTTAATGCCTGCGCTGATCTGGTTAGCGCGTTTAGCGATGATAGCTACGGTCTCGTACACGTTACCTACCGGCTCGGTCAGTTGGTTGATGTCACGTGTTACCGTGTTCTTTGGGGCTTTTGAATTTTTGTAATCCATAAGACTATTTACGATTTAATTATTTACGATTTGCTATTTTTTACTCTTTTGTGATTTTGCGTATTTGTACAAGCATGCGGTCGGCATCTTTGCGGTGTTTGCTGTTCGGGTACTCGGTCACGAAATTGTAGTACTCGTCCTGCGCATCGCGGGCACGCTCGAGTTTGCGTTCCTCAAACGAGTTGACGGTCTGCTGGTATTTCGATTGCAGAATGAGCCAACTGAACTCCTCCTGATACTTGTTGCTCGGGTAGTTCTTCAGCGCATTTTTGGCCACCACTTCGCAGCTGAGATAGTTGTTGCCCAGATAGCTGCCGAGATTATAATAGAGGCGAGCGTTGTATAACTCCTTCTGCGCCAATTTATCGTACATCTCACCCATTTCGGTGTAGGCCTGCTCGGCATACGGACTCTCGGGGAACATCTCCACGAAGCGTGTGTAGGCGTCGATAGAACGCTGGGTGATATCCTGATCCAAACGCGGGTCGGGCGAATCAAGATAGAGTCCGTGACCAATCTGGAAATACGCCTCTGTAGCATACTTACCCTTTGGGTAATTGCGTACATAGGCCTGATAGTATTCTACGGCAGAAGCGTAGTCCTTCATACCCATGTAACTGCGCGCCAAATAGGCAAGCACATCTTCCGAACGCTCGGTACCTTTGTAGTAAGCCGACACATCGTCCAACAGCGTTTGCGACTTGACGTACTGCTGCTGGTTGAAGTACAACAGCGCAGCCTGATATTTCTCCTCCGGATTGCGCGACTTGAGCAAGCGCTGATAGTCCCCACAGCCTGTGAGAACAACCGTTAGTAATAATATAAAGAGTCCTTTTTGATGCATCATACCAAAATTAGCCCGCAAAATTACTGCTTTTTTTTGATATATGCAAATAAATCTTTACTTTTTAGTAAAAAAGGCTACTCCACATGGCAAAACGGCAGAGCCTATTTGTCGTCTTCCGACTCTTCCGGCTTTGGAATTTTGAAGTTTATAGGGATGGTGTATTTTATGTCTGCGAATTTACCATCTCTCCTCGCAAGCATCCATTTGGGCATCGAACGCATATCGAACTCAAGTCGAAGGCAAGTCGAACTTTTGTCGGGGTTTGTACGGGGTTTTATCGGGGTTTATAAACACACAAAACCGCCCGAAAAGGCGGCTTTGTGATAGTTGTTAAATGATAGTTATTACAAATCACGAGCTAAACGAACGGCGCAGCCAAAAATGCGTTGTGTTCCTTGTGCTCCTTGAATCCACTTCGAAAAGGCGCGAACTCTATATGCATATAAATTCTCCGAGGACTCCGGTACTCCTGATGTCCAATAATAGCAAATATCCTCCAAAGTCACTTCAGTCCCCAAACGATAACCTGTAACAGGCAAGAACACAGCACCGTTGGTTTCCATGGCTTGCCATTGTGCGGCGGTGTAAGTATTATCAATAAAGTGGTCTATGTTTTTGCCATACTCGCGATAATAGTCTTGGCCTTCTGCGGTCATGTTCGGAACATTGAATGAAAGACCGGCCGGCAACTCCCAATAATCCGGCAACAAAATGAGTCCTTTCACTCCGTTTACAGTACCAAGGGAGAAGCGTTCGCTTGCGTGAGGACGGCTCATTAGAATATACTTCCATTCTTTTTCGGTGAGAGAACGCCATAAATTAGCGGAATCGCCACCATTAATAATCTTATTGGCTCCCCAGTCATGAAATTCGTATTGACACTCCTCATAGTTACTTGTTGTATCTCCGGGATTTGCGCCTGTTCCCCAATTGAACAAATCGATCCAGTATTCGCCATAAGGAGCAATTCTCTCGTTATCTGCCTGGCTAATCGTTTCCCACTGGTTTTCTGCAAAACGAAAACGTTTGTTGCCGGGTTGACTTTGCAGATTACCTTTGGAGAAAACAACTTGGTCTCCCTTTGCATTGATGGTGTACTTGCCTGCGATTGCGCCTGTTGGGACTTGGATGGTTCTTGTAGCAAATGTGATACTATCAATATCATCCAAATCTTTGTGGTACGTAATTGCATCACCATTCCAGATAAGTATCTCTTTGATTTGTAATTGTGCGTTCAGGCTAATGGCTGCCAACGCAACAATCGCTAATGTAAAAATCTTTTTCATAAAATCGAAATTTTATGGAGCTTTGGCTTCGTCGAGTTGCATAAGCAAGCTTACACTCGACTTGCTCAAACCTTCATTATAAACTCTTGCTATTAGTTAATTTGTTCATCCGCTTCCGTCTCCCCCTTTGAGAGGGGGTTGGGGGGTGTTTTCTTATTTCTTAATTACCTTCACCACCTCGGCACCAACTTGCAGCAGATACGAGCCGTGCTGCAGATTGCTGACGTTAACGGTTGTTTGGCCTGCTTGCGACGGAGTAGCAGATATCAATCGTCCCTGCAAATCGTAGATGCGAACGGTTTGATTGTCCTGCAAACCGTTGACGGTAATCGTTTCAATGGCAGGATTGGGATACACGCTGATGTTGCTTTGGACGTTGTCCAGAGATGTCAGAGTGCTTGTTGCCTCGCGGAAAATGATTTGGCCGATTTCGCTAATGGCCGTGTGACCGAGTTCGTTGCCGGATTGGTCGTACAGGTACATGACGCGGTCAACAAATCGGATTTGTCCGATGAGCGAAACCACATATTCCTTGTCGCTTCCATTCAGCGGCTCGACGGTCAGAGCAGTCTCAGCCTTTGCCATCATTGCCCATAGCAATAATGGCAGAAGAAGAATCTTTTTCATATAGAAAATAGTTGTTTTTTATGTTGTTTTACTTTGCGATACTTTGCACCAGGCGGACTGCATGCCCGTAGTATGATTGCCACTGTCCGGATGGTCTAATGTCTGATTCGGTAAAATAGACCATACCGGCTGTATTGCCGCCAGCCGCATTGGAAGTCCAATATACGCCGCCTCCGAACGATTCAGTAGAAGTTACGCTGTACCCATCGCGTTGTCCGGTTACAGGCAAGAACACAGCGCCTTGTGCTTCCATCTCTGCCCATTGGGCGGCAGTATAGGTATTGTCTGTCCATTTGGCACCTGTGTATTTACTATTGTTATACGACTTAATGCCGGGGTTAAAGCCTGTTCCGTTCCACTGGTCTGGAAGCAAAATCAATCCCTTCACTCCATTGACGGTTCCCAAACCGAACAGGTTGGTACTACGATTCATAAACAGATAGTACCATTCCATTGCTGTGAGCGTGCGCCATTGGTTAGCTTGGTTGCCTCCGTTGGAGATAGGATTGGCGCCCCAATCGTAGAATGTAGTGGATGCCGTTGCCGAGTTTGGCGTTCTACCGGTTCCCCAACTGAACAAATCCATGGTACCGCTGAGACGATTGTTGGTACCAATAGTATCCCACTGATGTTCTGCAAAAGAGAAAACATCGGTAGTAGCGTTATACTGCAGATTGCCTTTGGAGAAGAACACTTTGTCTCCGTTGGAATTGATGGTGAACCACCCGTTGGTTGCTCCTTCGGGAGCATCGGGGATATACTCGTGCTCGAAGGTAATACTATCAATTTTTGCGACCTCTTCTCGATAAGCGGTCATTCCGTCTTTCCATAATCTGATTCTTGTGATTACGGATTCGGCGTTTAAACTCGTTGCCATAAGGGCAACAAAAACAAAGGTGAAAAATCTATTCATGCTTGTATGCTGTTTTTTGTTGTTTATAATCAGTTGTTTGTGCGCTATTGTGCGTTACTTGTCCGCATAAGCGCAAAACGGCCGCAAAAGTACAACAAATAATTCAAATGAACAAGAATTTGACAAAGAAAATTGAATCTGCTCGCATAATTTAATGTTTTAGATTGTAGTTCGCACAAAAAAGAAGCACCCGATTGAGGTGCTTCCGGATTGTTACTTGAGAACTTTGTACGCTGTACATTGTCCCTTGTACATTATGAGATGGCGATTTGACGGCTCGTTTTGCCTTCTTCGCGTTTGAGTTTAGGCAATTCGATGCTCAAGATACCATCTTCAGCCTTGGCGCTAATTTTGCTTTCATCCACATTGTCAGGCAGTTCATACTTCTGCTCGAAATTGGTGTAAGCAAATTCGCGACGCAGGTAGTGCGAGTGTTTGTCTTCCTCCTTGTGCTCGAATTTGTTTTCGATGGCAACGCACAGATTGTGCTCATCGTCTACATGCACACGGCAGTACTCTTTCTTAACGCCCGGAGCGGCAAGCTCTACGACGTAAGCTTGTTCATTCTCTTTGACATTGACAGACGGTGCGACGTTGTTGACGCTGTTCATCATGTCGTTGTTCAAGAACTCGTCAAATACGGATGGGAACCAGCTTCCCGTTGGCAGCCAACTGTTTCTACGATAGATTGCAGGTTTCATAATCATTCCTCCTAATTTAAGTAGTTAAACAATCGTTTGCGTTGGGTGCGTAGTTTGCATTTTGCGTAGTTAGCGTAGTTGCATTTACGCGCTTTGCGTTTACACTTGTATTCCGTCAAATCTTGTGCCAGTTGGTGTTTGCGGCGTATTTTGTGCGTATTTTGCGGTTTTTGCCGCGTTCGGTCTGCCAATTTGTCCACTTTGCGTGCCAAAATGTCCACCTGTTATGCCATTTTGTCCACTTTTCGAAAGCATGTGAAACCGAAAAATGTCACACCAATAGTGCAAAAGTGAGAAAAATCTTGTGTATGTCGCGAAAAATTAGTACCTTTGCCCGGTTTTTTGTGAACGAGCCGTTATAACGATAAATCGTGTATAACGTATATAAGGAAAACAATCAACAAAATTCATTTAATAATCAACCATTTATGCAAACAATCAAACTGAAGAAGGGTTTGGACATTCCTTTTGAGGGATCAGCGGCACAGACGTTCGGTAGCGTTCGTCGTCCGGAGATCTTTCATATCGTGCCCGACCACTTCGCCGGTATCACTCCTAAATTGGAGGTTAAGGTCGGCGACAAAGTGAAAGCAGGTAGCCCCCTGTTTCACGACAAGGCGTTTGAGGAGATGCTGTTCACTTCGCCGGTCAGCGGTGAGGTCGTTGACATCGTTCGCGGTGAGCGCCGCAAAGTGATGTCTATCGACATTAAGGCTGACGCTGCGATTGCTTACGAGCAATTCGACACCAAGGCTGACGTGAAGACTCTCTTGCTCAAGTCTGGTTTGTGGGCATTGCTCAAACAGCGTCCTTACGACTGCATCGCTATGCCTGGCAAGACGCCTCGTGCTATTTTCATTTCGAGTTTTGACAGCGCACCTTGTGCTCCGGACTACGAGTTCGTGCTGAAGGGCCAGTTGGCAACACTGCAAGCCGGTGTTTCTGCGCTCGCTAAGTTGGCACCGGTTTTCATCGGTATCAAGGGTGGCGCTAAGGCAACCGAGTTCCGCGAGTTGCAAGACTGCACGCTGTACGAAGTGTACGGCCAGCATCCTGCCGGCAACGTAGGTGTTCAGCTGAACAACCTCGCGCCGTTGGCTAAGGGCGAAACAGTCTTCACCCTCAACATCCAGGATTTGGCTCTGATCGGACGTTTGTTCCAAAAGGGTATTGTGGACATGCAGAAGAAAGTGGCTCTGACCGGCCCGTTGGCTTACGGCAAGCAGTACTACAATGTGCTGCCGGGTATGCCTGCTTCGGCTATCTTCGAGAGCAATGTTCACAGCGAGTGCACTTGCCGCTATATCGCAGGCAACGTGCTGAGCGGTCGTCAGATCTGCCCGGAGACCGGTATCATCTCTGTTTATGACAACCAGTTCACTGTGCTGGAGGACGGCGCTGACAAGGCTGAGTTCATGGGATGGCTCCTGCCGCGCTTCAATGCGTTCAACGCAGGCAAAACCGACCCGGCTAAGTTGTTCGACAACTGCTTCACCCGTTGGCTCTTCGGACCCAAACACTACCAGTGGGATGCTCGTCTGAAGGGTGGCCGTCGTGCTATCATCGTCAGCAACGAGTATGACAAGGTCTTCCCGATGGATATCGATCCTGAGTATTTGATTAAGGCAATGATCGCCGGCAATATCGACCGTATGGAGGCTCTCGGCGCTTACGAGGTGGCTCCGGAAGATTTCGCCCTGTGCGAGTTCGTCTGCACCAGCAAGATGCCGCTCCAGGCTATTGTGCGTCAGGCGTTGGACAACTTAAAAAAGGAGATTGAGTGATGAATAAGTTATATCAGATTTGGAAGAAGTTCGGCAAGAACTTCGAGGAAGGCGGCAAGCTCCAGAAACTGAGCTCGTTCTACGACGCCTTTGATACATTCCTGTTCACTCCTCAGACCACAGCTAAGGCTAACGGCGCACATATCCATGACGGTTCGGATAGCAAGCGTACGATGATTCTCGTCGTTATGGCGCTTGTTCCGGCTATGTTGTTCGGTATGTTCAACGTAGGTTACCAGCACTTGCTGGCTACCGGTCAGTTGGCTGCCGGCTTCAGCTGCGCATTGTTCTGGAAGGCATTCGGCTTTGGTCTGCTGGCTGTGCTGCCATACATCATTGTGGCTTATGCAGTCGGTCTGGGTATCGAGTTCGTTGTGGCTCAGATCAAGCATGAGGAAGTAGCAGAAGGATTCCTGGTAACAGGTTTTATTATCCCGCTGATCGTTCCAATCAACACTCCGCTTTGGCAGGTGGCTATCGCTGTTGCTTTCGCCGTTATCTTTGCTAAGGAGGTCTTTGGCGGCACGGGATACAATATCTTCAACGTAGCTCTTATCACGCGCGCGTTCTTGTTCTTTGCTTATCCGTCTTCTATGACCGGTGACAAGATGTTCGTTCGCGACGGTGGTACATGGGGCTGGGACGGCGGTCTCGTAGATGGTTTCACCTGCGCAACTCCGTTGACCCAAATGGCAACCGGCACTCCTGTTACTCAGAGCTTCTGGGATATGGCTAACGGTCTGATTCCGGGTTCGGTAGGTGAGACTTGCCTCTGGGCTATTCTGTTGGGTGGTCTGCTGCTGATCTGCACCGGTGTTGCCAGCTGGAAGACTATGTTGGCTACCTTCTTGGGTGGCGCTTGCACCGCTTGGTTGTTCAACCAATTCGGTTCGGACGCTAACCTCGCTGCGCAGTATCCTTGGTACATGCACCTCGTATCGGGCGGTTTCGCTTTCGGTGCTGTCTTCATGGCAACCGACCCTGTGACCAGCGCTCGTACCGAGTGCGGTAAGTGGATCTACGGTCTGCTCATCGGTTTGGTGGCTGTGCTCGTTCGTGTACTCAACCCGGGTTATCCGGAGGGTATGATGCTGGCTATCCTGCTCATGAACGCTTTTGCTCCGCTCAGCGACTGGTGCGTCGTACAAGCTAACATTAATAAACGTGCTAAAAGGGAGGCTGCAAAATGAAACTGAATACAAACAGCAATATATACACATTCGTCTATATGACGATTGTCGTAGTTATCGTAGCCGTGCTGTTGGCGTTGGCTAACCAGGCTCTCAAGCCTCGTCAGGACGCTAATATCCTGCTCGATAAGCAGAAACAGATCCTCGGTGCACTCAAGGTTGATTGGATGGAGAGTGATCCGGCTGAGATCTATTATACGCTCGTTAACGACACGCTCACCTTTGGCGACAAAGAGGTTTACGTAGCTAACGTGAACGGTGCTACCAAGTATGTTCTGCCGCTGAGCGGTAAGGGACTCTGGGGCGGCATCGGCGGTTATCTTGCTCTCGATGAGGACAAGAATACCATCTACGGTGTTAACTTCAACCACGAAGGTGAGACTCCGGGTCTGGGTGCTAAGATTGTGGAACTGCCTTTCCGTCAATCGTTCGAAGGTAAACATATCCGCAACGCAGAGGGTAGTGTAGTCTCTGTGGCTGTCCTCAAGCAGGGCAAGCTCGCAGAAGGTCAGGAGCAGGTAGATGCCATCTCCGGCGCTACTATCACCTCTACCGGCGTTAGCACCATGCTCAACGAGGAACTCGTCAACAACTACAAGGAATTCCTGAGCGAACTCCCGGCAGTTGAGGAAGAGACCGCTGAAGAAGAAAATGTTGAATCTATTGAAGAAGAGGAGGAGTAATCATGGCACTTTCACAAAAAACTAAGGACACTTTACTTGGTCCTCTTAATGCTAATAACCCTGTCGTAGTGCAGATCCTCGGTATCTGTTCGGCTCTGGCCGTAACGGTTCAGCTCAAGCCTGCGCTCGTGATGGGTATCGCCGTAACGATTATCGTAGCTATGTCTAACGTTATCGTTTCGCTCATCCGCAACACTATCCCGATGCGTGTACGTATTATCGTGCAACTCGTTGTAGTGGCTGCGCTCGTAACGCTGGTCAGCGAGATTCTCAAGGCCTTTGCGTACGATGTGGCTATGCAGCTGAGTGTCTATCTCGGTCTGATCATCACCAACTGTATCCTGATGGGTCGTCTCGAGGCTTTCGCTATGACCAACAAGGTGTGGGATTCGTTCCTCGATGGTCTTGGCAACGGTCTGGGCTACGCTTTGGTGCTGGTTATTGTGGCTTTCGTTCGCGAGTTGCTCGGTTCGGGTCAATTGCTTGGATTCCAAGTTATTCCTGAGAGCTTCTACGCTGCCGGCTATGAGAACTGCGGTATGATGTTGATGCCGGCTATGGCATTGATTCTTGTAGGATGTGTAATCTGGGCGCATCGCTCAATTAATGAGGAGAAGAAGTAATGGAACATGCTTTGAGTTTATTTATCCGTTCTATCTTTGCGGACAATATGATCTTCGCTTACTTCCTGGGTATGTGTTCGTACCTGGCTGTGTCGAAGAATGTCAAGACCTCGTTCGGTCTGGGTATTGCCGTTACTTTCGTGCTCATAGTCACCCTGCCTGTCAACTATCTGTTGCAGACACTGGTGCTTGACCCGATGCACCTCGGCTACCTCTCGTTCATTCTCTTCATCGCCGTCATTGCCGCTATCGTGCAACTGGTGGAGATGGTTATCGAGAAGTTCAGCCCGTCGCTCTATGCCAGCCTGGGTATTTTCCTTCCGCTGATTGCCGTTAACTGCGCCATCATGGGTGGTTCGCTCTTCATGCAGCAGCGTATCGGCCTGCCCGCAGTGGATGCCAAGGCCATCACCTCCCTGCTCGACGCGTTCATGTACGCGCTCGGCTCGGGTATCGGATGGTTCCTTGCTATCGTCTGCCTCGCAGGTATTCGTGAAAAAATGGAGTATAACGACGTTCCGAAGCCCCTCCAAGGCCTGGGTATCACCTTCATCACCGTTGGTCTCATGGCCCTTGCCTTCATGTGCTTCAGCGGACTCGAGATCTAAAGAAAGGAGGCTATTATGTTGAA
>JAEEHO010000298.1 GCA_016280845.1 Paludibacteraceae bacterium
GAGGCAACAGAAACTGCAGTCGGCAAGGCTACCCCGCTCTTCTATGGAGGTCTGAATACGCAAATTAGTTGGAAAGGTCTGGCGCTTAGCATCAATACCAATTTCACTTATGGCAACAAGGTGTACAACTACACTCGCCACGCGATGGATGCCGATGGTTCCTATGTCGGTTACAACCAACTCTCGATGGAGAATAATCGTCTTGGTTGGAGCCGTTGGACGCAGCCGGGCGATATAGCAACACACCCGAAAGCAGTGCTGAATGGTAACAAATACTCTAATTTGATCTCGTCTCGCTACTTGGAGGACGGCAGTTATTTCCGTCTGAAGAATATCACGCTCAGTTACGATTTCTGTGCAACGCTGATTCCGCAGAAGTACCTGAGCAAACTTCGTGTTTTCGTTTCGGCGGACAATGTGGCAACCGCCACTCGCTTCTCCGGCGTCAATCCGGAAGTAAACTTGACAAATAACGACCTGCCGGGCTTCTACACCGAGAGTTACCCCCTCTCCCGCAATATCGTAGGCGGCATAGAAATAGAGTTTTAATCAAATTTCGACCCATTGACGAGACTGTTGACTGACATTTGACTGACAATTACGAGAACGACCTAGGTGACACCTAGGTGATACCCAGGTTATACCTAGGTTATTCAGCCACTCTTGCGCCACTTTAACCCCAATTGCGGAATATCTAAGAACGTGACAGATTGTTACATGTAGAAAATTAATATGGTCATGTAGATGTATTCATCTGAGCGCAGGAAAAGAAAGCCTGCGCTCAGATTTTGTTATTTTAATTTGCGTATGTCAGAAAAAAGCAGTACCTTTGCAGCCGCAAAGGTGATTCGCTTTGCTATGAGTGACAACCAAAAAGAATTTATTTAACCCAATCAGTAGTATGAAAGAGTACAATTTGAATACCAAACTTCGTGCCTATCAATGGAACGAATTGAGCGAAGAAGACCGCAAACTAATCGATATTGCCAAAGAGCAAACCGAACGCAGTTATTGCCCGTATAGCCACTTCCATGTAGGTGCGGCCGCACTGCTGGCCAACGGCGAGGTGATACGTGGTTGCAACCAGGAGAATGCTGCCTATCCAAGCGGATTGTGTGCCGAGCGTAGCGCACTCTTTGCAGCGGGCGCACAATACCCCGACCAACCGGTGGAGAAACTGGCCATCGCTTGTTATACGGACGGACACTTCACCAAAGAACCCGGTTCGCCGTGCGGCGCTTGTCGACAGGTGATGATAGAAACAGAACATCGCTACGGAGGCAAAATGCAAGTACTCCTCTACGGCGCTGACGAAACATATATATTTGACTCCGCAGCCGACCTCCTGCCGCTGATCTTTGTCAGCGAAAGTCTGAAAGGATAATTTAATGTACAATTTACAATTAACAATTTACAAAGGGCTTACGGAGGTTGGTTCAAATTGAAAGAGTAAGTGCGGACACAGAACGTTGTGCTTTGCTACAAACTGATAGAATCCGTACAAAACTTAGACATAGCGTTAAAGCCGCCAGAACGCTTTGTAAATTGTAAATTGTTAATTTTTAATTGATTTGAAATTTGTAAAGAAAATAGACATTTATCTGCTCCGGAATTTTCTGGGGCTTTTTCTGGCTACATTCTTCATCGCTATCTTCATTCTGCTGATGCAGTTCATGTGGATGCACGTGAACGATTTGGTGGGAAAAGGTATTAGTATCGGTGTGTTGTCCGAGTTCTTTATTTACGCGTGTGCCACGGTTATTCCATTGGCTCTGCCTCTGGCTATACTGCTCAGTTCGCTCATTGCCTTTGGTAATCTGGCCGAGAAATTCGAACTGACAGCTATGAAGGCTGCCGGTATATCGCTTTTCCGTATCATGCGTCCGCTGACGATAGCCATTGCTTTTCTCTCGGTCGGTGCATTCTTTTTTAGCAACAACGTTTTGCCACGTTCGCAAATGAAACTATGGGCACTCATCTTCTCGCTTCGCCAGAAGAGTCCCGAATTGCAGATTCCTATCGGTGAGTTCTACGATGAGATAAGCGGTTATCATATCTACGTGCGTGAGAAAACGCGCAAGGGCGAACTGCTCAATATGATGATATACGACTATTCGGCGGGTTTCCACAGCGCCAAAGTGATGGTAGCCGATACCGGTCGCTTGGCATCCAGTGCCGACAAACGTTATCTGGTGCTGGAACTGATCAACGGTGAGTCGTTTGAAAACCTCGACAAGAAGCAGCAACGCGCCACAGGAACCACCCAGAGTATCCCTTATCGCCGCGAGACTTTTGCACGCAAGCAGATCATCATCGATTTCTCGACCGACTTCAACCGTTACGATGAGTCGATGCTCGAGGATCAGCATGTGAGTAAGAACGTGGCGCAACTGGTGGAGTCTATTGATTCTGTCAAGACGGTTGCCAAACAGACTAGTCGCGAGCAGAGCGACCGCATGGTAGCCGAACGCTATTTCAGCCGTGACGACCGCCACGAGAAAGTGGAACTGCCCGTGCTGACCAAAGAGGAAATCCGTTCCTTCAATATAGATTCGCTCTGGGATAGACTGAGTGTTCAGAGGAAACAGCAAGCCTACAATCTGGCCGAAGAGAAGGCACGCAATTATCGCGACCAAGTGGAGTATCACGCCCTGTTGTTGGATGACTCGCAACGCTATATACGTAAGCATCAGATGGAATTGTACCGCAAGTTCACACTGGCTTTTGCATGCCTCGTGTTCTTCTTTATAGGTGCGCCGCTCGGTGCCATCATCCGCAAAGGCGGACTGGGTGCGCCGGTGGTCATTTCGGTTATCATGTTCATTGTCTACTATATCATCGACAATACGGGATATAAGATGGCCCGCGAGGCGTTGTGGCCTTGTTGGGCGGGCATGTGGCTCAGTTCGTTTGTGCTGCTGCCTATCGGTATTTTCCTGACATACAAGGCCGCTACCGACTCGCCACTCTTCAACCCCGAGGCATGGGAAAAAGAGTTTGACAGATTGAAGGCAAGATGCAAATGGTTAATGGGTAAAATAATCAACAAGATATGCAAATCAACACTATACAAGAAGCTCTGGAAGACTTCCGCCTCGGCAAATTCGTGATTGTTGTGGATGATGAGGATCGCGAGAACGAAGGCGATTTCATCATTGCGGCCGAGAAGATCACGCCGGAGAAAGTTAATTTTATGTTGCAGCACGGACGCGGAGTCCTCTGCTGTCCTATTACCGAACAGCGTTGCGCCGAACTGGATCTGATGCACCAGGTGGCCAACAACACCTCTATGCTCGGCACGCCGTTCACTGTGACTGTTGACAAACTGGAAGGTTGTACAACCGGTGTTTCCGCTGCAGACCGCGCCGCCACTATCTTGGCGCTGGCCGATCCTAAGAGCCGCCCGGAGACATTCGGCCGTCCCGGTCATATCAATCCCCTCTATGCCAAAGCGGGTGGAGTACTGCAGCGCGCTGGACACACCGAGGCCGGAGTCGATTTGGCACGTCTGGCGGGATTGCAACCGGCTGCAGCGCTCATCGAGATAATGAATGCCGATGGCACCATGGCTCGTATGCCGCAACTGCAGGAAGTGGCCCGCGAGTTCGATCTGAAGATCATCACTATCAAGGATCTGATTGCCTATCGTTTGGAGAAAGAAGCCGGCCGTCAGCCTTCAGAAAGTACTCTGCAGAACGCTGATAGCTCAAAACTGAACACTTCTCTTGTCGAACGTGGTGAAACAGTCTTTCTGCCTACCCAGAACGGCGAGTTTATGCTCACTCCTTTCCGCGACCTGACTACGGGCCTGGAGCATGTGGCGCTCACCAAAGGTGAGTGGAACGAAGAAGAACCGGTGCTTTGCCGCGTGCACTCCAGCTGTATGACCGGCGATATATTCGGTTCGCGTCGCTGTGAGTGCGGCGAACAACTTGCCAAGGCCATGCAGATGATAGAAGCCGAAGGACGAGGTATACTCGTTTATATGAATCAGGAAGGTCGCGGTATAGGCCTTATGAACAAGATACGCGCGTATAAACTGCAGGAACAGGGAGACGATACGGTCGAGGCCAATGTGCACCTCGGTTTCCGTCCGGACGAACGCGATTACGGTGTGGGCGCACAGATCTTGCGCGAGATGGGGGCACTGAAATTACGCCTCATGACCAACAATCCCGTTAAACGCGTAGGTTTGGAGAGTTATGGCATACAAATAGTTGAAAATGTGCCGATTGAGATTCAGCCGAACCATTGGAATGAACGCTATATGCGTACCAAAAAAGAGAAAATGCACCACGATCTTAAACTAGTCTAAGTAGTTTGGCACGGTTGTTGCAAGATGAGGGTAAACGGTAAAATTATCGAAATCATTCACCCTTAAAAACATACAGTTATGAAAAAATTATCTACACTTCTAATGACGCTGATGCTCATGAGTACAGCGCTTTGGGCAGAGGAAACAATTACTGTTTCGGCCAACAGTTCCGACATATCTGAGGGATTGGACCTCAAGGTCGTTGCTAAACTTTTCGCCGAGGCAAAAAACCTCGAGCAGTTTGAAACAATGCTCAACAACCCCGACAGCGCGTTCTGCAACCTCGACCTGAATGGCGATGGTCAAGTGGACTATCTGCGCGTTGTGGAGACCGGCGAGGGCAACAAACGTCTGATAGTGTTGCAGGCTATTTTGGCTAAAGATATCTATCAAGATGTTGCGTCGATCTACGTTGAGAAGGATGAGAGCACCAACGATGTATCCGTTCAGGTGGTAGGTGACGAATATGTATATGGCACCAACTATATCATCGAGCCGGTTTACATCACCAGACCGTACATCTACGACTGGTTCTGGGGAACATCATGGTACGCTTGGCATAGTCCTTGGTACTGGGGTTATTACCCGAGTTGGTGGCGCATTCATCACTGTTGGGCGCATGACTGGTACTGGCATCGTTGCTATGCCTACCATCATCACCATCACTGGTGCTCGTTCCGTCCGGGACGCAGTATCCGGCACGGATACCACGATCTTTATCATCACGTAAGACGTCACGATTACGCAGCGGCTCATCCGCACCATTCGTTCAGTCACCGCAATGCCGGTATGAGCAATGCACGCGAGATCCGCAACCGTCATGCTTCTGAATACCGTCGTTCGTACGCCAGCGGTCAAGTTCCGCAACATCGAGGCGGAAACAACTC
>JAEEHO010000299.1 GCA_016280845.1 Paludibacteraceae bacterium
ACCACGTTCTCGCTGATGCCCGGCAACGATAGGCAACCCTCGCTGTATGTGCAGGTCTCCTCGCTCAGTTCGATTATTTCGGGATTGATGAATGTCTTCTTGAAATCTTTGCATTCCGGGTAGTCTTCACCCAGTTCGGTGCCGTCCACTACGAATAGGCGCCACGCTTTGCCCACCTGCGGCGCAGCCAACCCGCAGCCTTCAGCGGCCGTGAGTGTCTCGTACATGTCGGCAATGAATTGTTTCAGTTCCGGCGTCGACTGAATCTCCTCGGTCGGTTTGCGCAACACCGGTTGACCGTATAAGTATATAGGTAAAATCATATTATTTACGATTTGACAATTTGCGATTTTAACGAAGGCTATCCAAATAGCCTTCCAAAATGATGCACGCAGCTATTCTGTCCACTACGGCTTTGTCTTGCCGGTCTTTCTTTTTCATGCCTCCGGCCAGCATGGCACGATGAGCGAGCACTGAGGTAAACCGCTCGTCATACATCGTGATGGGCATTTCGGGAAATTGCTTCTTGAAATTGCCGATAAAAGGACGGATGTAATTCATTGACTCTGAGTCCGATCCGTCCATTTGTGTGGGGTGACCGATAACCACTTCGTCCACCTTTTCTTTTGCGAAGTAGTCAGCCAACCATGTCAACAGATCCTTCGTCTCTATAGTAAGCAACGGATTAGCCGTTATGCGGAGTATATCCGTAACGGCTAATCCTGTACGCTTACGTCCAAAATCTATCGCTAAGATGCGACCCATTAGAGGTTATTGATTTTTTCTACCATTGCGTCATACTTGGCCTGCATGCCCGGTTCGTTGCGGAAACGGTAGTACAGACTCTTCAGAACGATCATATAGTCACGCTCCTTCGGATTCAGCTCGTGAGCTTGCTCGAAGAATGGCATGGATTTCTTGTATTCTTCGTTCATCTCGGCCAGGGCCTTCTTGTATGCCTTGTTGTCGCTGATCATAGCGGCATCCTCGTTCATCTTGTAGGCCTTGTTGTAGTAAACACGTCCCTTGCCGGCAACAGCGTCTGCCATTTTCGGATCGATAGCCAGTGCGTTCTCAAAGTCCTTGAGTGCCTCCTCGAAGTTGTTATTGTTGGCATTCAGGTTACCCTTGATCAGGTGATACTGTGCTACGTTCGGCTCGCGCTCAATAGCCTTCGACAGGTAGTCGATAGCTGTCTGCTGCTGGTTGGAGAACAGATAGTAGTTGATCAAGTTCTGGAGGAACCACGGCTCGCTCGGGAAACGCTCGATAGCACTCTGCAGCGTAGCAACAAAATGAACAGTATCCTTCAGCGCTACGTACTCCTGATAGAGGAACTGATTGACTGCAATACCCTCGTAATCACCGTCTTTCATCTCCTCAAGCAGCGCGATAGCCTCTTGGTGCATTTCGCTCTGAACGGCGAAGATAGCGGTGTAGTACTTGTACTGGGTATAGGTAGTGTCCTTAGGCATCTCCTTCTGCAGTTTGTCGGATTGCATCATCGGCAGATCGCGCATGGTGATATGTTTGTAGAAAGCGTTGTACGCGCCCACATAATCCTTTTGCTCGTTCAAATAGATACCGTACTTAACCAATTCTTGGTTCTTGTAGTACTCCATCATATTCTTCACGATGTTGTTGCGGGTTTTCTGGTCCACTACCTCGCGACCTTTCTTGTCGAGCGTAGGAATCATAGCCAACGAGTCGGCAATGAGCCAATAGTTGTAGCTTTCCATAACGGCCTTGCCGGCTTTAGCCTGATCGAAGCCCTTGCCGAGCAGTTGGTTATAGTTCTCGCTCTCCAACTCTTTGCAACCGATCATACCTGCCCAGTAGTAAGCCTCGGCCGTTTGCTCGGTCTTGAGTGCTTCGGATATAGATGCACGAGCAGCGGCAAAATCGGGGTTTTCAGAGGCCAGCATATAGCTTTTAGCTTTTTTGATGGCCGGATTTTTCTGAGCAAAGCAGCCTGCGCTTATCAGCACGAGTGCTGCGAAAAACAATGTACGTTTCATATTACTCTTGATTTTCGTTGTTATTTACTTCGTTTTCTGTATTCTCGCTGTTTTCTTCTATTTCTTCCTCTTCGCCGTAAGTAGCTTCGTCGTCCTTCGGAACGATGCAGCCGCTTACGAGCGCGTCGTTACGTTTCTTGAGTTCTATCAGTTTGACGCCTTGTGCAGCGCGGCCTGTCTGACGGATGGTGGATATATCCATGCGGATAGCCGTTCCCGACTTGGTCATGAGCATGAGGTCGTCGGTGTCGGTCACACCTTCGATGCCGATCAGGTGTCCGGTCTTGTCGGTTATCTCAATGGTCTTGACGCCCTTACCGCCGCGGTTGGTGATACGATAGATCGGGTTGCCCTCTTCGTCGTCCACCGGCGTACGCTTGCCGTAGCCCTTCTCCGAGATAACGAGCACAGTCTTGTCTGTACCCTTCTCTACACAAACCATGCCAATCACGCGATCAACGCCGTCATTTTCTAGTGTAATAGCCTTCACACCGCTTGCTCCACGGCCCATCGGACGGATACCCGATTCACAGAATCGGCATACCTTACCGTTGTAGGAAGCTACCAGCATATCGCTTTGTCCGTCGGTCAGAGTGACGCTGATCAGTTCGTCTCCTTCGCGCAGACCCAGGGCGATGATACCGTTGGCGCGCGGACGGCTGTAGTTCTCCAGCGTGGTCTTCTTCATCAATCCGTTCTTGGTGACGAAGATGAGGAAGTGATTCTGTACGTACTCTTGGTCGTTCAGACCCTTGACGTTGATGCAGGTGCGGATTTTATCGCCCTTTTGCAGGTTGATCATGTTCTGGATAGCACGGCCCTTCGACTGTCGGTTACCCTCTGGCAACTCGTATACTTTCTGCCAGTAGAGGCGACCCATCTCTGTGAAGAACATCATGGTCGAGTGCATCGATGCCTGGTAAACCTTCTCGATGAAGTCCTGATCGCGTGCAGTACCGGCCTTCGAACCGATGCCGCCGCGTGTCTGCTGACGGAAGTCGGCCAGCGGTGTACGCTTGATGTAACCGAGGTGCGAGATGGTGATCACCATTTCGTCGTCGGCGTACATATCCTCCGGATTGAATTCGGTTGCCATCTTCACTATCTGAGTGCGGCGCTCATCGGCGTACTTGTCCTTGATCTCAATCAACTCGGTGTTGATCAGGTCGTAGCGCAGTTCTTCGCTAGCCAGCAACTCGTTCAGGTGGGCAATCAGTTTCTCTATCTCCTCGTACTCGTTCTTCAACTCGTCGATACGCAGGCCTGTCAACGCCGACAGACGCATATCCACGATGGCCTTCGACTGCAGGTTGTCCAGGTTGAATCGCTTCTCCAGGTTAGCCTGAGCGTCAGCCGGTGTGCGGCTGGCACGGATGATCTTGACTACCTCGTCGATATTATCCACTGCGATGATCAAGCCCTCCAATATGTGTGCTTTCTCCTCGGCCTTTTTCAGTTCGAAGCGTGTACGGCGTGTTACCACCTCCATACGGTGCTCGATGAAGTTGCCGATCAGTTGCTTCAGGTTCAGCAACATCGGGCGACCCTTGACGAGGGCGATGTTGTTGACAGCAAAGCTGGACTGGAGTGCGGTGAACTTATACAGTTTGTTCAGCACCACCTGAGCGTTGGCGTCGCGCTTGACCTCTACTACGATGCGGATATCACGCTTCGAGTGGTCGCAAATGTCGGCGATGCCCTCTATCTTTTTGTCGCTCACCAGTTCGGCTATGTTCTTCACCAGGTCGCTTTTGACTACGCCGTACGGCAGTTCGGTGATGACGATGCGCTCACGGCCGTTGTCGTCGGTCTCGATATCTGCGTTACTGCGGATGATGATACGTCCGCGGCCGGTCTCGAAGGCATCCTTCACGCCCTGATAGCCGTAGATCGTACCGCCTGTCGGGAAATCCGGAGCCTTGACATACTCCATCAGGTTCTCCACCGTGATTTCCTCTACCGACGCGTCGTGCAGGCGCGCCTTTATATTATTGATATATGCGCAGCAGCCGTCGATGACTTCGCCCAAGTTGTGTGTCGGCATATTGGTTGCCATACCTACGGCGATACCGCTGGCACCGTTGACCAGCAGGTTCGGGAATCGGCAAGGCAACACCACCGGCTCTTTGAGCGAGTCGTCGAAGTTGTTCTGCATGTCCACTGTCTCTTTCTCGATGTCGCGCAACATCTCTTCGGCCAGCTTGCTCAGTCGAGCCTCGGTGTAACGCATAGCTGCAGCGCCATCGCCGTCCACCGAACCGAAGTTACCCTGGCCGTCTACCAGGCAATAGCGCATAGCCCACGGCTGCGCCATACGTACCAATGTGCCGTAGATACTGCTGTCACCGTGCGGGTGATACTTACCCATTACCTCACCGACGATACGCGCACTTTTCTTGGTGGGCTTGTCGCTGGTGTTTCCTAGTTCGTTCATTCCGAACAACACACGACGGTGTACCGGTTTGAAACCGTCGCGTACGTCCGGCAGCGCACGGCTCACGATCACACTCATCGAATAGTCAATGTACGAGGATTTCATTTCCTCGTCAATCTTCACGGGAATGATGTGATCGTTCTGAATCAATTCGTTGTTTTCTTCCATTGTATTATGTTAGTTGTTTCTATTATTTGCGAATTTCGCATATTTTGCGCGGCAAAATTACAACTTTTTTTTTGAATACGCAAATTATTTCGCGTTTTTTTGCGTTTTTGTGCGTTTTCGGTGGACTACCGACAGATATGCGAAAAGCGCGTAAAACGCAAATAAATGCCCTTTACGCGCCTTTGGTCGCTTCGCGCGCGTGTTACCGCACACGTATAACTAAACGGAGTGTCTTCGACGGTTTCTGTTCTTCTTCCGGTATATATTGTTTCAGTATAGGGTCTTCGGTCTGCTTCAGTTTGACTCCCAGCAGTTCGGTAAACATAGATGCGCGTTCGGTGTTGCGGCGGTGTTGCTGTATGCTGCGTACATCGCGTTCCCAGTGCTTCTGTTTCTTTTTGGGGCGCATGATCACATTGCGCGTGTAGGCCTCTTCCACTTCAGCCTGGGTGGCTGCGCACGCCTCATATTGCTGCCAGAATCGGTCGCGGTTCTTCTCCCAGAAGTTGCGCTGTATCTCGGTCTCGGATATGTAATAGGGTTTCTCGGCGGGCACGTACACCATGCGCACGCGTTTGCCCTTGACGTTCATCATCTTGGTCAACGGCGGTTCTTCGGGTATCACTTGCATCATTGGGTCGTTGGGCAGCGTCAGCGCCAATCGGAAACCGATATATCCCGCCGATGTCTCGGGTACGTACCAACGACGCACCGACAGATGGCTGTTGGCCACGCAGTCGTCGTAACTGCCGCCGCGGGCGATGCGGAACATACCTGTATCGGCGCCCAGCGGATCGGGCTGCGTATATTGCTGATAGGCTCCGTAGCGGTCCTGGCACCACTCCGACACATTGCCCGTCATGTCGTACAGCCCTAGTTCGTTAGGCTGCTTGCGGGCAACGGGGTGTGTCCAGTTGCCGGCGCACGAGTAGGTCCACCCTACGCTATCGGCTATAGCTCCGCCGGCGAAGCGTGTCTCCTTCATCTTCTGTCCTCCGCGCGCCGCGTACTCCCATTGCGCCTCTGTTGGCAAACGGAACGGCATGCC
>JAEEHO010000300.1 GCA_016280845.1 Paludibacteraceae bacterium
AGTCCTGCAGATAGAACTGCAAATCATCGCGTTGGCGTTGGTTGAGCAGCGAGTCTTTGCTTTGTGCTTCGACCAGCGCGCGAGCAATATAGTCGCGTGTATACGGCTTGACGGCACTATTGGTTAGAATAATGCCGTCAGTAGATAATTCCTCGATGAAATCGTAAATCTCCGAGTATTCGAGTGCTTCGGGAATACGTTGTGCATAGATAGGTGAAAACTGAAAACTGAAAACTGAAAGGAAGAATAAGAATAAAAGATGCAGGCTGAAAGAAATAGCAGATTCTTTCGTCCGTGCGCCTATAATATATATCTGATTACGATTCATTATTTCACCTTTCATTTTCACCTTTCAATTACTTATTGTATCGTGCGTTCAGACCCTCGATCACTTCCTCGGTGATGTCATATCCCGATACCTTGTCCATTGTGACAGCATCGTTGATAACGAGGTGGTAACGACCGTCAGCGTTATATTGCTTGAGGAACGACTGGATGGAGTCTTGCAGTTGCTTGGTCAAATCGCTTTGCTCATTCATGAAGTCTGCGCTCAGTTTCTGACGCAGGTTCTCCAGATCCTGTTGCTTTGCCATCAGTTGTTTCTCCTTGTTTTGCAGACGCTGTTGCTCGCTCTCTGCGCGCTCACGGCTCAAGAATGCGTTAGCCTCAATCTTCTTCTGAAAATTGAGAACATCTTGTTGGAAGGTCTCAGCCTCTTTCTGCAGCGATTTAGCCTTGGTATCCAACTTGAGAGTCGATTCCTCGTAGCGGCTCATGAGTTTGTCTTGAGCTTCTACAGCAAAAGTGTAGTGCTTGAGAATAGAGTCGGTGTTGATGATTGCGATAGGCAGCAAGTCACCATTAGCTTCAACCTCTTGACCCGCATGTTTCTTCGCACCCGGAGTAACTGTAAAGAAAAGAATAAACAGGGCTACAACAGCAGCACCTAATACCGAATTAACAATGATTTGAATCTTGTTCATAATTATATTTTTTTAACGTTTATTTTGCTTGTGCTTGTGCGTCTTGCTTCGCGGTCTTGCGAGGTGGCACAATGTATGCCGTCCTGCTTCATGCGGCTATTTTGCGCTATGTGTTGCGAACGGAACGAGTGATCCTTGCGCAGGATTACTCCCACGCCGAGAAGCACGATTGCGAGTGCCACAAGTCCTATAACCAGAATAATTTGGCGCATTCTTAGTCAAAATAGGCTGCAAAGGTACTACTTTTTCTGCATATACGCAAGAAAATTTGAAAAATTTTGTTGTTAACAAACAAAAACGGTCGTTTGGAGCGACCGTTTCTGTTATGAAAACTTTGTATAGTAAGGGATGCTTATTCTTTCGCTTTCTTAGCCTTTGGAGCAGCCTTAGGTTTGTCTGCCTTCGAAGCCTTTTCTGCTTTAGGTGCAGCTTTTTTAGCCTTTGGCGCAGCTTTCGGAGCAGCCTTAGGTGCCTTGGATTCTTCCGATGACTTCGGGGCTTTTGGCGCTTTGGGAGCCTCTTGTGCTTTAGGCGCTTGAGGAGCAACAGGAGCCTTCGGAGCCTGAGGTGCAACAGGTGCTTCCAATGCCTTTGGTGCCTCTTTCTTGCCGATGAACTTGCCGGTGGTAAGTTGACGATAGATAGAAGCCTCAATACCGATGAGTGCCGGAACCATAAAAAGAATTATGACGAAGTCAATAATAGCTGCAATTATTTCGAGAGCACGAATTTGTCCGATAGCAAGAAGGCCGCTGACGATTCCCATAACTAAACCGAGAGCGAGACCGGCAAGTAGCAAAGTCCAGAAAATGCGCCATTTGTTGCCGTAGGTTATACGGTTCGATTCACGAAGCGAAGCGAGTGCGTTAAGGTCTTTGTCAACAAAAAGAACAAAGGCAAACGACCAAGCGACAGCGATTACATAGCCCGGAATCAGCAGAAAGCAGAATCCTACCATAATGGCGCTGAACATTAGCGCGTAGAGAATGAAGAACTCACCCATGTTGCGACGGTACTTGCCATCAAAGATGTAGAACGGGTTGACAACTTTGCCCTTTGCTATTTCTGCCGGAAGTGCGCAGAAAGCAATAGTTGTACCGACGTTGAGATACGGAATCCAAATGGTCAACAGATAGAGCAATGTGATTGCAATAACGCTAAGAAAATTGGAGAACCCGAGAGAGAAACCATCTTTGATGGTGGCACAAATTTGTAGTTTTTTGTCCATAAGTGTATAGAATTTGAGGGTTAATGGAAAAATTCCGGCCACAAAGGTACGAAAAAGTTTTCAAACCGCCAAATAAAAGCGTGTTTTTTTACTAAAAAATAATGAAAAATGCGCGTGCGCTTGCGTATATGGAATATTTTTTGTAATTTTGCACCCGCTTAAGGTGACCCGGTCACATATAATGAATAATAACAATTTAAAATTGATACGATTATGGCAAATGAAAAACAAGGTGGATCGATGTTTAATGCCCTGACTGTGGGTAGTAAGGTAGTTGGTACAATTGCTGCAGACAGCGATTTCCGCATCGATGGTTTGATTGAAGGTGACCTGCAGTGTTCAGGCAAAGTAGTGATCGGCGAAGAAGGCAAGGTAAAAGGCACCATCACGTGCCAGAATGCTGAGATTCTCGGATTCCTGGATGGTAAGATTACTTGCTATCAGCAGTTGTCGCTCCGTTCGAGCGGTAAAATCGAGGGCGAAGTGAAGACCAAAACGCTGATTGTCGAGCCGGGTGCAACCTTCGATGGTAGTTGCTCTATGGCGCAGAAGGGCGCTGCGGAGGCTGCTAAAGAGACTGCTGCAAAATAATAAAAACGTCTCGCTATCGTCCCGTTATCCTCTCGTAATCGTCTCGAAAGTGGCGCGAGAGTGGCCTTTGATCTCTAATCTTTCACCTTTGTACATTGTACATTGTCCCTTCGTACATTTATAGGGGTTTTGTCGGGGTTTTATCGAGAATAAACCGGATGTATATGCCGGGCATATGTGAATCGAATAACAATATCTATACATGAATATTAAACCATTCCGCGGTTACAGACCGCCCAAAGAGTTAGTGGAGCAGGTAAGCAGTCGTCCGTACGATGTGCTCAACTCGGAAGAGGCACGCCAGGAGGCTGCCGGCAACGAGAAATCGCTCTATCATATCATTAAGCCGGAAATCAATTTTGAGCCGGGAACCGACGAGCACGACTCGCGCGTGTATGGCGCAGCCGTCGAGCAGTTCGCTAAGTTCAAAAAAGAAGGATGGCTCGTTCAAGACCAAGAGGAGAAATACTATGTATATGCGCAAACCATTCTTGCCAGCAATCCGTTGTCGGGCGGCAAGGACAAAACGCAGTACGGTCTGGTTGTAGGTGCGTGGGTGGATGACTATTTGGAGGGACGAATCAAGAAACACGAATTGACTCGTCGCGACAAAGAAGAGGACCGCATGAAACATGTGCGCGTACTGAATGCCAATATGGAGCCGGTGTTCTTTGCTTATCCGCATAGAGATGATCTGGACAAGATAATTGCCGAGGTGTGCAAGAGCGAACCGGAATATGATTTTGTGGCTGCTCCGGAAGGATTTAAACATACATTCTGGGTAATTAGTGACCGAGACAAGATCGAGGCAATCACGAAGATCTTTGCTGAGATTCCGGCGATGTATATCGCTGATGGTCACCACCGAAGTGCTGCTGCTGCTCTGGTAGGTGCAGAGATAAAGGCGAACGGCAAAATGGCGAATGGCGAAACGGTAACCAAGACCGGTAAAGAGGAATACAACTATTTCCTGGCTGTTTGCTTCCCGGATAACCAACTGAATGTGATAGATTACAATCGCGTTGTACGTGATTTGAACGGATTGAGCAGCGAACAGTTCTTGGACGCTTTGCGCGAGAACTTCGACGTTGAGGACAAGGGTACAGAGATATACAAACCGAAGGCTTTGCATAATTTCTCGCTCTACTTGGACGGACGTTGGTATTCGTTGACCGCAAAGACGGGTCGCTACAACGATGCTGACCCGATTGGCGTACTGGATGTGACTATCTCGAGTAACTTGATATTGGATAAGATATTGGGTATCAAGGACCTGCGTAGTGACAAACGAATTGATTTCGTTGGTGGTATTCGCGGACTTGGCGAACTGAAGCATCGTGTGGATAGTGGCGAAATGCGTGTTGCATTGGCTCTGTATCCGGTAACCATGCAGCAGATCATTAATATAGCCGACAGCGGAAACATCATGCCGCCAAAGACCACTTGGTTCGAGCCGAAACTGCGTTCGGGATTGGTGGTTCACGAACTTAAGTAATAGATAATAGACAATTGATAGTTGAAAGTTCTTTGCAATTGCGACGATACATATTAGTCTGTGTTTGGTGTGCTCTGATTTGCGCACTATGTGGCTGTAGTGTTCAGCAACGTATCAAGCGTGCGGATAAGAAATTCGCCATCGGCGAGTATTTCGCAGCTGCAGATATATATAAGGAATGCTACGGTCGTTTGTCCACCAAGAAAGACCGCGATCTGAAAGGATATGTGGCTTATCAGCAGGGTGAGTGCTACCGTATTATCAATAACCCGCGTGCTGCCAATTGCTACCAAAGTGCATTGCGATGCAAGTACTACCAGCAGGATTCGATCATCTTCCTGCACACAGCGCAAGTATTGCAATATCAGGGCAAATATAAAGATGCAGCCAAGAGTTATGAGTTGTATCTTGAGGCACATCCGGAGGACTATGTGGCCAAAGCCGGCAAATATGCGTGTCTGAAGATAGACGAGTGGAAGAAAGAGACCAGTCGCTACAAGGTTAGCGAAGCCAAACAGTTCAACGTACAGCGTACGAGTAACTTTGCGCCTATGTTTATCGGCCAGCAAAACGACGCACTCATGTTCTCGAGTAATAGACAAGAGAAAAAGACCGGATCAAAGAAACTGAAACGTCCGAGCAATGTAACGGGTCAGCAATTGTTCCAACTCTTCCAAACGCGCAAGAATGCCGCCGGACAATGGGAAGATATTGTTCCCGCAGAAGGTCTGGCAGGCGATCAGCAGCAAGCGGAAGATCAGCAACAGAATGACTCGACAGCTAAGCAGGCTGGCTCGGCGGAAATGGGTGTTTGTACGTTCACACGAGACGGCAGAACGATGTATTTCACGTACTCAAAGCCTATCAACGGGCAAGATCTGGGTGCGAAGATATACAAGAGTGAACGCGCCAGCGGTGAATGGGGCGAAGCGCAAGAACTGAAGATATTCGCGGATAGTTCGATTACCGTAGGTCATCCGGCGTTGAGTCCGAGTGGTACAACTCTCTATTTCGTGAGTGACGCACCGGGCGGACAAGGCGGCAAGGATATATGGGTTGCAGAATTGTCCGGTGATAGCGTAGTGGATCCTCAACCGCTACCCGCTAGTATCAACACCTCGGCAGACGAGATGTATCCGTATGTACATGCCGACGGTACACTCTATTTCGCCAGCAACGGCCATCCGGGCTATGGCGGATTGGATATATTCAAGGCTGAGCCGGATACAACGAGCAAAGATACGGCGATATGGGTATTGTACAATATGGGTGCGCCGTTCAATACCAACGGCGATGACTTCGGAATAACATTCGATGGTAACTCGCAAAACGGTTTCTTCTCTTCCAATAGGAATGACAAGAAGGGCTTTGACAAGATCTATCAGTTTACGCTGCCGGAAATGGAGTTCCTGACCGAAGGACTGATAAGTGACGACCAGGGGAATGCGCTGTCAGACGCAACGATACGTATTGTAGGTAGCGACGGAACAAACAGCAAAATAAGTGCACGTCGAGACGGAACATACAAGGTCAAACTGAAGCGCGATGTGAAGTACGTGATGTTGATAACGGCTCGCGGTTTCCTGAATACCAAAGAGCAATTCAATACGCTGGATATGAAGGATAGCAAGACGTATCACTTTGATTTTGTACTCAATCCGATCAGTCGTCCGGTTAAGATGGAGAATATCTTCTACGAATTCGGTCATTGGGAAATCACCAAAGCATCGGAAACGGAACTGCTCAATCTGGTGAAGTTGCTGCAGGATAACCCGAATATCACTATCGAGTTGTCGGCACATACCGACTTGGTTGGTAATGAGCAATTCAACCAAGAGTTGTCACAGAAACGTGCACAGAGTTGTTGCGATTTCTTGATCAAGCATGGCATTGAGAAAGAACGTCTGACACCTGTCGGATACGGAAAACAGAAACCTGTGGTGGCAGACAAAACTCTGCACGAAAAGTATAAGTTTATTCCGCAAGAGCAAGTGCTGGATGAAGCCTTTATCCTAAGCCTACCGGCAGATCAACAAGAGGTATGCAACCAGATCAACCGTCGTACGGAATTCAAGGTATTGAAGACAACTTATAAATTGTATTAGTAGAAGACAAGATATGAAACAATATTTGGATTTATGTCGCAGAGTGCTGGAGGAAGGCACGGAGAAACACGATCGTACGGGAACCGGAACAATTTCTGTTTTCGGTCACCAGATGCGATTTAACTTGGAAGAAGGATTTCCGTTGCTGACAACCAAGAAACTGCACCTGAAATCTATCATCTATGAACTGTTGTGGTTTTTGCAAGGAGATACGAATGTTAAGTATCTGCAAGAGCATGGCGTTCGCATATGGAACGAGTGGGCTGACGAGAACGGAGAACTTGGCCCGGTTTACGGACATCAATGGCGTTCGTGGCCGGATTATAACGGAGGTACGATCGATCAGATCAGCAATGTGGTCGATATGATCAAGAACAATCCGGACAGCCGCCGTATGATCGTGAGCGCATGGAATGTGGCTGAAGTGGACAAGATGGCTCTTCCTCCTTGCCACAGTCTGTTCCAGTTCTATGTAGCAGACGGTCGTCTGTCGCTGCAACTCTATCAGCGTAGTGCGGATATATTCCTCGGTGTGCCGTTCAATATAGCCAGCTATGCGTTGTTGCTTCAGATGATGGCACAAGTGACGGGTTTGAAGGCCGGAGATTTTGTTCACACCTTGGGTGATGCACATATCTATCTAAACCATTTGGAGCAGGTTAAACTGCAGTTGACGCGTGATCCGAGACCGCTCCCGCAGATGAAGATCAATCCGGATGTGAAGAATATATTTGACTTCAAATACGAAGATTTTGAGTTGGTTAACTACGATCCGCATCCACATATAGCGGGTGTAGTGGCTGTATAATTGACAATTGGTTTATGATTTCTATTATCGTTGCTATAGATGATAACAATGCAATAGGCAAGAACGGCGATTTGTTGTGCCACATGTCTGCAGATCTGAAGTACTTCAAGAAGAAAACAACCGGAAAGAAAGTTCTGATGGGCTCGAAGACGTATGAATCACTACCTAAACGCCCGTTGCCTAACAGAGAGAATATCGTTGTTACCAAGCATGCC
>JAEEHO010000301.1 GCA_016280845.1 Paludibacteraceae bacterium
ATCGGCATTGGAAAAATCTACTTCAACAATCTAACGAGCGTAGTTCTAAAATCAAATGCGATTGCAGGAAGATCTTACTTGGGAAACATATTCGGTTCGCAGGTGACAGAGTATATTATAGGTGAAGGTGTTAGTCGTGTCGGAGATTATGCTTTTGTATATTGTAAAAACCTAAAGAATGTAACAATAGGCAATAGCGTTACCAATATCGGAAGTTATGCTTTTACATTTTGTGATAATCTAACGAATGTGACAATCGGCGATAGCGTTACCAATATCGGAAGTTATGCTTTTGCTAGTTGCCCGAGTCTAAAAGAAATGCCCATGGGACGCGGCGTTACAAGTATTGGATATGCTGCTTTCTGCTTGTGTACGGGTCTTAAGAGTGTGAACATTCCTGATAATGTTACCAACATCGGAGACGGCGCGTTCTCAGATTGCGATAGTCTAATTAGTGTAACGATTCCGAACTCCGTTACTAAAATAGGATATGCCACTTTCCATAAGTGTTTTAGTTTAACACACGTAATTATTGGTAACCGCGTCACGAGCATAGGAAGGGATGCTTTCAACTTATGCAAGAGTTTGGCAAGTATCACTATTCCTAACAGCGTTACCACTATTGAAGAAAATGCTTTTACTAATTGCTTAGCTCTTACAGACATAACTATTCCCAATAGTGTTACAACTATTGCGAATTGGGTTTTCTGGGGTTGCTCAGCTCTTACAAATGTGACAATTGGTAATAGTGTAAACAGCATTGGAGACGGCGCTTTTTATAAATGCATCAGTTTGATGGAAATAAATGTTGCAACTGATAACCAAAGTTTTTGTTCTGTAGATGGAGTGCTGTTTAGCAAAGACAAAACAAAACTAGTGCAATATCCGGGCGGAAGACAAGGAGGCTATATCGTTCCAAATAGTGTAATCAGCATTGAGGGTTATGCGTTCAATAGTTGTACAGGACTGACAAGTGTTGAGATTTCCAATAGTGTTACTAACATTGGATCTTCCACTTTTGAATATTGTTCTGGTTTGACTGGTATTACGTGCAAAGCAGTTACTCCTCCATCTTGTGGCGGCTCATATGTATTTAAGGATGTAGATAAATCTATCCCACTTTATGTTCCTATGCGTAGTGTAGATGAATACAAAACTGCGAACCAGTGGAAGGATTTTACTAATATTATTGGTATTGAAATGTCAGATGAAGCAGGTTTAGAAGAACTAAACTATCAGCAATCGGCAGGTAATAAGTTCTTCCGCAACGGACAACTTCTTATCAACAAGAACGGTAAGACCTATACCTTCCAAGGACAGGAAGTGAAGTGATGTACAAAGGGACAATGTACATATATAAGGGAGAAAAAACTCAATATAGCGAAAAGGCTGTCTTCGGACTGCTTTTTCTTTTTGTATATTTTACATAAGACTGTTGAGACTCTTGAGACACTTCAACTATCTCAACTGTCTCAAGAGTCTCTTGCTTTTTTTTCGAACGCTGTGTTCGAAAAATCAACGTTAGTTGTTCGTTGTATGTTTGTTGTATATTCTTAGTCATTCCCGAGGCTATCAGCCAACAGAAACGAGAGACGAATGGACACGGGTTATGAACATATAGAATCCGTGCGGATTTATAACGTAGTGCTAAGCCGCCGGAACGCTTTATAAATTATAAATTGTGAATTGTAAATTGTAAAAAATGGCGTGCGCGCTTGCACATGTCATTTTTTTGTAGTACCTTTGCGCGGACATTTTATACCTATAAAGAAATGGCATTTTTTGGACTATTCAACAAAGAGAAGAAAGAGACGCTTGACAAGGGTCTTGAGAAGAGCAAAGAGAGCGTGCTGAGCAAGATAGGTCACGCCATTGCGGGCAAGTCGTCCATTGACGATGACGTGCTGGACAATCTGGAGGAAGCGCTCATCACTTCTGACGTAGGCGTAGAGACTACGCTGCGTATCATTGAGCGTGTACAGGAACGTGTCAAACGCGATAAATACGTCGGCACAGACGAACTGAACAACCTGTTGGTAGACGAGATAGCATCGCTGCTGCAGGAGAACAATGTGGAGGACGTGCTGGATTTCTCTGCACCACTGCCATGCAAGCCGTACGTAGTGATGGTTGTAGGCGTTAACGGCGTTGGCAAAACGACCACTATCGGCAAATTGGCCTACCAATACAAACAAGCCGGCAAGAAGGTCTATCTCGGTGCAGCCGACACTTTCCGTGCAGCCGCAGTAGAGCAACTCTGCATATGGGGCGAACGTGTCGGAGTGCCTGTTGTCAAGCAACAGCAAGGTTCTGACCCTGCATCAGTTGCTTTCGATACACTGCAGTCTGCCAAAGCCAATGACGCAGACATAGTGCTCATTGACACCGCAGGCCGTCTGCACAACAAGATCAATCTGATGAACGAGTTGACCAAGATAAAGAACGTGATGCAGAAAGTGGTGCCGGACGCACCGCATGATGTAATGCTCGTTCTGGATGGCTCTACCGGACAAAATGCCTTCGAGCAAGCGCGTCAGTTCACCGCAGCCACACAAGTCAGTTCGCTGGCTATTACCAAACTGGACGGTACAGCCAAAGGTGGCGTGGTCATCGGAATCAGCGACCAATTCAAGATACCGGTTCGCTATATCGGTTTGGGCGAACAGATGACCGACCTGCAATGCTTCAACCGCGTGGAGTTCGTTCGCTCGCTGTTGGCTAAAGGCTAAAGAGATAATCCAGTGCTTCGTTCATCTCGGAACGAGAGATGACTTGGTTAATGGCCGGTTGGCCTATAGAATGGATGAGTGTACAGTTGATTTCAGCCGTGCGCTCATTCTTTTTGTCTTGTTCCATCAGTGCAATCAAGTGCTCACGGTCGCTGCACTTACACTGTGGACGGCCGTAATAATGTAGCATCAGTTGCGTGAGTTGCTGCAACGGCTCGCGCGACATACCTAAACGCACTACGCTCAAATACAGTTCCGCTATCAGACCGTAGAGCACGGCATAGCCGTGTAACAATTGACGATTGGACGATTGACGATTTTCTGATGGCTGATGGCTGATGGCTGAAGGCTGAAGGCCCAATTCCTCCAAAGCATGGCCGACGGTGTGACCGAGGTTGAGCGCCTTGCGCAAACCCTGTTCGTGCGGATCGGACTGAACGATACGCTCTTTGACTGCCAGGCAACGCTCTATCAGCGGCGCTAAGTCGGCAACCGGCATGGTATCCAGATCGTATTGCAACAAAGCGTTGAACAACTCCGAACCGTCAAGCAATGCCGTCTTGAGCATCTCGGCATAGCCGCTGAGCAGTTGTTCGGCAGAAAGAGTATCGAGCAAAGGAGGACAGATAACCGTCTCCACAGGTACATAGAACGAACCGATACAGTTCTTGAGTCCGGCATAATTGAAACCCGTTTTACCACCCGTCGATGCGTCCACCATCGCTAGTAATGTGGTAGGAATATTAATGTAATTAAGACCGCGTTTATAGGTGCTTGCCGCAAAGCCGCCAAGGTCTGTAACTATGCCGCCGCCAAAACAAATGAGCAACCCACGGCGGGTAATATTGTGTTCCAGAAGAAAATCCCATATATGTTGGACCGCCACGATGGATTTATTCTCTTCCCCACCCTGCATGGTCAGGACGGGATAGCCCAATGCGGCTATCTCGGGTCGGCAGGCATTGACATCCTGTCCCGTGACAACAACTATCTGTTGCGGGTCGTAGGATGCCAGCAACGGGCGTAGGGCAATATGTAAATCGTTGGTCAGCATCGGTCAACAGAGACCTTTCTCTTTCGCCAATTGCAGCATATAGGCTTTGGCCGGTTCGTATTCATTAGGAATGACGCCATCCAGGATAGCGTCCTTGATAGCAGCTTTGAGTTCGCCCACCACGGCACAAGGTTCGAGATGGAGCAGTTGCATGATCTCGTCACCCTTGACAGGCGGCTGGAAATTGCGAATACGGTCACGTTCTTCCAGTTCTACCATCTTCTGACGGACAAGTTGGTAATTGCGGTGATAGCGGTTCACTTTTTCCTCGTTGCGGCTGGTGATATCCGCATCGCAGAGCAACATCAGATCGTCTATATCGTCGCCTGCTTCAAAGAGCAAACGGCGCACGGCACTGTCGGTCACCGTGTCTTCGATAAGGTTGATAGGGCGCATGTGCAGGTCCACCATCTTACGAACATAATCCATTTTCTCGTTCTGCGGCAGTTTCATCTTGGCAAAGATACGTGGAATCATCTTAGCGCCGATGAAATTATGGTTGCGGAAAGTCCACCCGCTTTGCGGATCATAGACTTTGGTTTTAGGTTTGCCTATATCGTGCAGCAACGCCGCCCAACGAAGCCATAAATATTTATCATTTGACGATTTACCATTTACCATTTGAGATTGCTCACTGTTGGCTCTTTGGAGTTCTGCTACGTTGTCCAGCACTTTGAGCGTGTGCAGGAATACATCTTTGTGTCCACGTCCTTCTTTGACCTCCACACCTTTGAGTGCGGCCAATTCGGGCATGACCAACGGCAGCAGACCTGTTTTGTCGAGCAACAGCCATCCTTCGGACGGACGGCGGCTGAGCATGATCTTATTGAGTTCTTCGGCTATACGCTCGCGGGTGATGATCTCCATGCGTTTAGCATTGCGTACAATAGCATCGAAAGTATCTGGGTGCAGATTGAATCCCAACTGGGTAGCAAAACGGACGGCACGCATCATGCGCAGCGGGTCGTCGCTGAAGGTTATATCCGGAGCCAACGGCGTGCGTATGATACAGCGTTCCAAGTCATCCATGCCGCCAAACGGATCGAGCCACTCGCCGTAACGGTCATGGTTGAGACAGATAGCCATGGCGTTGATAGTGAAATCGCGGCGGTTCTGGTCCTCTTGGAGTGTGCCGTCTTCCACTATCGGGTTGCGACTGTCACGCCGGTAGCTCTCGCGTCGTGCGCCAACGAACTCCAGTTCCAACTCTTTGCGCTTCACCTGAGCTGTGCCGTAGGTTTTGAACACACTCAAATGGGCGCCGCGACCGATACGCTTGGCCACGGCTTCGGCGAGCAATATACCTATATGCGGACGCTCATCGCCCTCGCGATGCACACACACTATATCAATGTCTGTCGAGGGGCGATGCAATACAAGATCACGCACCCAACCGCCTATCACATAGCAGTCGAGTCCTAATATATCCGCTTGTTCGCCCACCAGGCGAAGCGTACTGTTGTCTATGGTCTGTTCGTTCATTATTCTCTTATTCCGTTCTTACAACGGCAGTAGTGTATAGCCTTGTGCCTGCAGCCACTCGATGGCCTGCGGCAGTACAGTTAACATGCGCTCGTTCGACTTCAGCGAGTCGTGAAAATTAATGATTGACCCCGGGCGTGCATGACGTTGTATTTGTCTAAGCATCGCTTCGGGAGTGCGACGCGGGTTATAGTCACGCGTGAGTATATCCCAATAGATCTGTCGGTATCCCATCCTATGCAAGGCGCGGCGTTGACAGAGTGTTGCGCGGCCGTGAGGAGGACGGAACAATGGCGAAAGGCGGAAGGCGGAAGGCGAAAGGTTCGCAGTATCTTCCCACTTCTGCACATTTGCCAGATAATCTTTCGTGGCACAATGCCAGCCTTGCAGATGGTTGTAAGTATGATTACCTATGCTATGTCCGCCATCCACCACCATGCGATAGACATCCGGGTGCTTAGTGATATTCTCGCCCACCATGAAGAACGTAGCCTTCACATTGTATCGAGCTAATATCTCCAGCACCTGAGGTGTCACCTCGGGGATAGGTCCGTCGTCAAAAGTCAAATATACGGCCTTGTTGCCCGACTGATCTTTTGCCGGACCACAGAATGTACCATACGGGTACAAACGTTGAATGATATTTTTAATATTGCCCATTACAAAACCCCGATAAAACCCCGACAAGACCATTATAAAGGCTTTACCATGCTAAACTTGAGGCACCCAGGATAGCGGCATCGGAATCTTTGAGCACCGAGATAGAAACAGGTATCTTGCCTTTCCATATCGGCATCAGGTTCTCGTCCAACGCTTCACGTATCGGGTCCATGATCCAATGTCC
>JAEEHO010000302.1 GCA_016280845.1 Paludibacteraceae bacterium
ACCAATACTTGCACATCTCAGAAAAAAGCAGTACCTTTGCACAGAATTTTGGATTCACGGTAATTAACACTCTACTACAAACAATGTTGTAATCTACAAAATGCGATTCTCCAATATATTTATTTGTATATTTATTTGTATATTCGGCTTCGAAGCGCAAGCCGCAAAACGCGTAACGGAGATAGAACGTTTAACGCGTGAAATAAACCGCAATCCCGGAAATATGGAAATGCGGTGCGCATTAATTAAAACACAATTAGCCAACGGCGATACAGTAGCTGCAGATCAGGCTCTTACATATGCTCTTAAGATGGAAGAAGCACCGTGCTTGTGTATGCACAAAGCGCGTATAGCTATTACAAAACGAGATGTATATGGTGCTGCACGTTACGGTGCTAAAGCAATCAAAGCTGGCCTAGAGTTTGAACAAGATTCTACCATTTACTATATAGACAGTCTTTCTACCGGCGCCGTATCAATGTATGTGCAACAAATGGTCTCAGCAGAAAAGCAGAATGCCGCACTATGGATTAGTCTGGCGAAACTAGCAATTTACCGCGCAGATACTATCGCTGCGTTGACATACTATGAGAATGCCTACCATCAAGGTGACAGTACTGCGCAGAAAGCAATACAGAATCTACGCGCATATCAAACAGTTTCCGATGCTGATTCTGTCATAGCACGAATACCATTTACATATCAAGATGAGAAGATTGAGGTAAAAGGGAAAATCAATGGATTGGCAATACGAATCACGATAGACACCGTTGCCACCGAAAGCACTATCTCCCGTGTAGAAACACGATTCATGCTTAAAAACGATTATTTTTCAGAAGAAGACATACGTAATAACACTGCCGTTGTGATCAAGAGCCTTGAATTAGGCAATGAAGTGCAGTTGACGGAGATATTGCTGAATAATAGAGATTCACAGCAGAATCCTGTTATTCTGTGCCTTCGTGATTTGGAACGCTTAGGACGTATTCGTATCAATAAACAAAAACGAGTTATAGAAATAGCACATTAGGCCAAAACATTCAAACAATAGGTAATATGAAAAAAATTTTTCTCATCATTCTTTTGTGTCTCTCTTTGCCATCGTTCATAAAGGCAGAAAGTACAAAAGATTCGTATTATGTAAGGGTTGCATTAGAACTCATGCGGAGCAACGAAGAAAAAGCAGCTTTGCAAAATCTATTTAAAGAATTAGAGAATAACCCTACTAATGGTTTCGCACACTTGCTGATAGCATCTATATGTTGCGATATGGATAGTTATGGATATGGTTTAGAACATGCATTATCTGCGTTGAAGTATTTACCCAAATCGGAACACGTTGCACGTGAAGCAATGTATAATCTGCTCTCGCGGCTATATCTTCAGGCCAAAGATACAACGCTGGCACTACAATACAGAGAACTAGCACGCAAAGAATTGCCTAAGAAAGAGAGAAACTATTTTTGGTTAGTTGATCTAAATATGGACAAATGCGATACTATAGAAGCGACACGCTACGCACAAATGTATCTAAAACTACTTCCGGATAGTATCGATGCTCATTTGACAATGGCTAACATACAATCAGCATATAAGCGATACGATGAGGCGATCGATTATTGTAGCAAAGCATTGAGAATGGCTAAACCGAACAGCAAGGACATGAGTCGTGTACTCCTTAGACGTGCTCTTTTGTTCGAACGTGCCAAACGTCCATCGGAGGCATTGACCGGGTTAATGCAAGCAACACGAATCTCTATATGGAATCAGACGGAAACGCTGCTATATCGGTTAGCTGATACTATTCCCGACGAAGTGTTGGATACCTTACTCGCAGCCAAACGTGCCGAACCTGATCAAATATATTGGGATGTTCTTTTGTTCGATTTTTATCAAGAAAGGAATGAGTATGAGAAAGCTGTGCTGACAGGATATGAATTGCTGCCTAAATACAACAATAACAGCTTAGTTTATGAACTTGCGTCCATTTTGGAACTAAATATCGGAGACTTAGATTTGGCTGAAAAATTGTTACTAAAACAATTGGATACCGATTCTACATCTGCTATGACATACATAAACTTACAAGAACTATATTCCGAACGAAATTGTCGGTATGCAGAATCTCTCGAGATGGCAGAAAAAGCATTGTCATTTTCCCCAACGGATCACCAAAAGACAATAATATACCAACTGCGAGGACGCATGCAGGAGCAGCGACACGAATATCAAGCAGCCATCAACGATTTCATAATTAGTATGATTGCTTATCCGGATGATTGCGAGATTTGGTTTTCCATCGGCAAACTATATGGCTTACTTAATGATAAAGAAAAGCAGCAGGCTGCTTTCGAACAAGGACGCAAGGCGTATGCTTTGCGCGGTTACGAATTATCTGCAGGAAATTATGTTGCTCTTGGAGATACTGCAGCAGCATACGAAGCTGCTAAAACAATGGTCAAGAAAGAGAATAGTCCAACACAACACTATAACAAGGCTTGTATCTATGCACAGATTGGCCATTACACAGAAGCCTTACAAGAACTGCGTATTGCTATAGAATATGGTTTTCGTTGTTTCAACCATATAGAATGGGACTCAGATCTTGATAATCTTCGCGGCATGCCTGAGTATATAACATTAATAAACGAATATAAACAAATTAATGAGCAACAAAAACAAGAGTTGCGCAGTAAATTAAATCTGGAATAGGAGTTTTTAATTCAAACATCTTCTAAAATATGAGAAAGATATTTATTATAGTGTTTGTTTTCTGCATGCAACTTATATTTGCAGCATCCAAAGATTCATATTATTTTCAACGAGCAGAAGAAGCATATAAGAAGCAGAATTATGGCTCATGCATGCAGTACTGCCAAAAAGGAGTACATGAGAATCCAAAAGATGGAAAATGCTGGGCTGTCATAGCAGAAATCTATTCCAAACGCGCATATGCTCGATATGCTGAAGCACTAGAAGCCGCAGACAAAGCATTGGCTACACTCCCTAAGAAAGAGACCTATTGGATAGCTTTTACACATTGCATCCGCGGTAATGTATACTACAAAATAGAAGATTTGCCAGCTTCAAAGCAATCATATATGGCGGCTGTAGCATTGCAACCAGACAACACAGATTATCTCTATTGTTTGGCAGATGTATGCATGGATTTGAAGGAATATTCAGAGGCTATTACCTACTATAAACGTCATATTGAAGTAAGTCCAAAGACCATCTATGTATATGGCAATTTGGCAATGGCATATTATCTAAATGGGGACACTATAGAAGCACAGCGATATTGTGACTTGACGAATGCACTGAGTTCCGGTGGAAATGAAACCGCACATAGAGTACTATCGCGTATGGCATTAAACAAGGGAGATCAAGTATTGGCATGCAAAGAGGCTGCAAATGCTATGTTTTGTGTAGGCTCATGGTTCAAAGAAGCAGACACGCTTAAACAGCTTTGCCCTGACATTCTACTTGCGGCCATTCGTTATGAAGTTTCTAAGGCAGACAAAGATGTTAAAGCCAATGCTACTGCTTCATACTGCTGCTTTCAGATGAACAAATACATGGAGGCATTGTATTATTTGCACAAAAAAAAGGATTTGTCAGATGACCCGCAAGAGACTTATGGCGAGTTAGCCATTGTATATGATCTTGTTAATGCCTTCGATGAAGCAGAACGTTACTATCAATTAGCAATGCAAACCGACTCATCTGCTGGAATGTGGGAACGTTTAGCGGACAATACACGCCATAGGGGCGAATTTCAGGAAGCAGAATCATTGTACCGCCGTGCATTGAAAGACGCGCCAACTAATGGATTGCTATATTATTGGATAGCAAAATGCAAGACAGAAACCGGAAACTATTCTGCAGCTCTCCAATTATTGGACACAGCACAAGTGCTCTCAGAGGAAAATGACAAATTAACATTGCTTCGTCAGCGTGCAGAGATATATTATTTACAGGGAGATAAAGAGAATCTACAACAAGTCATAGCGGAGGCACAAAGAAATCGTCAATTTTTCGATAAAAACAAAGCAGCCACATATCATCTATATGCTCTTGAAGGAAATGAAAATATTTTGACAGAAAAAGCTGATTCATTGCTGAATGATAAGTACGCAAATACAGAAGAATATTTGGATGTAGCGAGTGCGTATGCTCTTCTAAAGAACAAAGAGCGCGTGTTGACATTCCTCAAACGTTACTATGAAAGTGGCAAGTACGATTTGTTTGTGCCACGTTATAAGCGCTTTTCATTCTTAAAAGGAGATCAAAATTTTGAGAGTTTACTGGCACATTACGACTCCATAAGATTGGCAGAACTGAGAACTCTGCAAGCACGTATCGGCAATAGAGATACATTGCAGGGCGTTACTGAATTGCCATTTACTCGACAAGGAGGCGTATGCCGCGTTAAATGCGCCATCAACGGGTTACCTCTTTTCTTTGTATTCGATACAGGAGCAGCTGATGTCTCAATATCCAGCGTTGAAGCAAATTTTATGCTCAAAAATGGCTATTTGACTAATGCTGATTTTATGGGAAAGCAAAATTACGTTACTGCCACCGGAGAGATCCATGAAGGAACCATTATCAACTTACGCGAAGTGAAGGTCGGTGATGTTGTGCTACGTGATATCAAGGCAAGTGTCGTTAATAATCAATCTGCACCGTTATTATTGGGACAGAGTTGCTTTCAACGCTTTGGAACCGTAGAAGTGGATAACAAAGCTCAAGTAATTCGTTTGCTATCCAAATAATCTGAAGAATCCATTTTTCTTTTGGAGGGTTTTTCTCTTGCAAGCAGCCATAAGCGGACACTAACGCTTGTGGCTGTTTATGTTGCGTAAATATGGAAATCATGCGGGGTATTCAGATCCGCCATGCATGGCGGATACACTCAACAAGGAAGAAGCAAAGACGTATGAATAATTTTCGGGAGTCCCATTTAGTGGAATGATCGGCTGATGAACGTATAACAAACAACCACCCCACCCTTCTTCCACCCTTATCGAGGGGAGGGGCATGGGGTGTCTCATAGAGGCGTTTATAAGGCGTAAAAATGGTTATATGAAGATAAAAATGTAGATTAGAGTGCATTAAATTACTGTTTTTTTAGAAAATTCTTGCATAATTCAAAAATAAGTAGTACTTTTGCGGCGTTTTAGAAATGTAATGGCCATTTCGGAAATGTAGATTACAGAATTATACTACTATGAATTTCTTCGATAGAAATAGAGAAACGGAGACCTTGAAACAGATTCAAGAACTATCACAGCAACACGCGCAGTTTACCGTTCTGACAGGCAGAAGACGTATTGGAAAGACGTCTCTGGTTTTTCATGCCTACAAAGACATACCTTTTCTTTATTTCTTTGTAAGCAAGAAGGCCGAAAGTGAATTATGCGACAGTTATCAACAGGAGATCACATCCAAGTTGGGAATTCCTATGCTGGGTAGAGCAACTCGTTTCGCGGATATATTCGACTACGTGATGCAGATAGCAAAGCAACGTCCAATAACGTTATTTATTGATGAGTTTCAGGAGTTTCTTCGAATTAATTCCTCGGTATATAGCGATATGCAGAAAATATGGGATATAAACAAAAATGATTCTCATATCAATCTAATAGTTGGAGGTTCTGTGCAATCGTTGATATATAAAATATTCGAAGACAAAAAGGAACCATTGTACAATCGCCAAACTTCCCTAATTCGGCTGGATAGATTTACCCCTTCTGTCATAAAAGAGATTTTGGCAACATATAATCCTAACTATTGCGCGGATGATTTGTTAGCATTGTATAGTTTTACAGGTGGCGTTGCCAAGTATGTAGAACTGCTAATGGAAAAAGGTGCGACCATGCGTCAAAAAATGATAGAGTCAATCATTCAACCGGATTCGGTATTCTTATCCGAAGGAAAGAACTTACTAATTGAAGAGTTCGGAAAAGATTATGGTGTCTATTTCTCTATTCTTTCTGCTATAGCAACAGGACACACACAAAGAAGTCAAATTGAAGATATTGTTGGTAAGGAAGTAGGTGGCTATCTAAGTATGCTGGAAGATAGTTATGGTATTATTCGCAAGCACAAACCCATGTTTGCCACCACAAATAGCAATGTTCGGTATCAATTGAATGATAATTTCCTTAGTTTTTGGTTTCGCTTTATCTACAAATACAACTATATGTTGGAAATAGATGCTTTTGACGCCCTACGCGAGATTGTGGAACGCGATTATGAGACATTTTCCGGCAATATGCTTGAACGGTATTTCAAAGACAAATTGATAGAAGAGAAACAATATACGCAAATTGGCAATTGGTGGAGCAGAAATGGTCAGGACGAAATAGACCTAATTGCAACTAACGAATTGAGTAAACAGACTGTTTTCTACGAGGTCAAACGCAAAGAAGAGGAAATTGATATACCTCTCTTAATCAAACGTGCAGAGACATTCCTCATTGCAACGCGACAGTTTAAGAAATACTCCATTTCGCATATAGGATTGTCTATGAAGGATATGTAGTATAGATGACTTTTTTCGGCAAAAACTGTAAACTTCGTAATGAAAAAGAAATAATTTCGTGCCGCGAGGGCACAAGTATCGTTATAATCGTTTTATCGGGAGTGTGTCAATACGACACGCTCCCTTTTTGATTGCTTCATGATAGATATAGAGGAAAAATGATAACGAAAATAGAGGAAATAAGGCGTAAAAATGGTTATATGAAGATAAAAATGTAGATTAGAGTGCATTAAATTACTGTTTTTTTAGAAAATTCTTGCATATATGGAATATTTTTTTTATCTTTGCAGCCGAATTGAACACATGCCATTAAACACAACCTTAAAATCTACTATTATGAGGACGAAAACCTTCTCTTCATGGTTTCTATTAATCCTACTCACGTACGCGTGCGCTATCCCCGCGCTTGCGTCCAACGAAGTATACGATGTATGGGACGGCATGACGCTGACCCCTGTTGACATAAGCGGTAGTACAGTAACGATAACCACAGCGAGCGAATTAGCATGGTTGGCTGCGCAAGATGCCGACTATGCAGGAAAGACCGTCGCACTGACTGTCAATATAGATCTGGACGGCAAGAGGTGGACTCCTATCGGATCGGCTACTACGCCGTTCAAAGGTAGATTCAATGGCAACGGCCATCTGGTTCGCGGTTTGCGCACGTTTGAAGGCACAGACGGCATCGGCCTGTTCGGCCATGTGGCACAGGCGGGAATTATCGAAAAAACAGGCATCAGCGGTGGTACGTTGGTAGCAAAGAACAAACGCCGAATAGGTTCGTTGGCCGGCGTCTGCGATGGAACGATTCGCGAATGTTGGTCGATGGCAGAGATAGCCGCTTCGGGAAATGTGACAGGCGGTCTGGTAGGAGAGTTGAACTCACACGGAACCCTCACTGATTGCTATTACTCGGGACTGATACTCAATGCTTCGGACACAATAGGCGGCCTTGTGGGTTATAACAACAAGGGAAAACTGACACGCGTCTATCACACCGGCTATGCCAAGAACGGCAAAGCCATAGTGGGCGTGGACAAGAACGGCGATTATACAGATTGCTACTTCGACCGCAAACTCTACTACCAACAAGCGGGTGTATCGGCAAGCGGTGTAACGGCCATCGATGATATGGACTTGATGTACGATATTTTCAGCGGCATCACCACATGGACCATCAGCGCTGCCTATCGGCGTTATCCCGTACTAACGGCATTTGAGAATACCGATGCGGCAATACTGTCGGCTGCACCGATGTACATAGACAAAGGGATGTCGGACTTGGTCAATCATGCCAATGATTTGACGGTTGACTTCTCCGTATATGTTGCAGGCGGCGTTACGTGGGCTTGCCAGGACAAAGATGACGAGCAGTGGATAAACATTCACAACAGCGGAGTCGTTGAGGTCAGCCGTCCGTGTACAGAGACCGATGTGCTGGTCGACTCCAAACTGAACGACGAGAAGCGCGTTGTGTACATGCGTCCACGCAGATGGGACGATTTTCTGCCGGGTGCAATAGTGGCTGACGAACCGGTGGCTTTCTGTTTCGGGCAAGAGGTTATCATCTATGAGAACGTGAAGATCAAGCCGGCAGAGAAAGGCTATGAGCAATCAGGTTCGCTGGAATCGCCATACGTATATAAGTTGGAATTGTGGCAAGTACGCGCTCCGGGCGATACGGTTTTTGTTGAAACACTATTTGACGGCGACAACTCGCTGATGCCATATGAAGGCTGGTTAATACTACAAAAGGCCACTCTTCCTATCGACAAATCCGGTTGGTTCGTGCTTCGTCAATATGCACACGACCGCCTTTGCGCCACCGAATGGCAACGTTCGCCCGGTGAGTTCCTCTATCGCGTCCTGCCTGAGTTTGATCCGGGCAAGATAGTAGAAGGAACAGATTCGGTCTATCTGGACATCATACCGATGACCATCAACGTTGCGAGCGAGCGTGATGCAAGCGGTGGTGGCGGAGAGATTATCTATGTATGGCAAAAGGATGGCGAAGAGTTGACCAGCGCTATCTTACCGACATTGACCTACGACATTAGCGAACCGGGCACGTATACGTTCACCCGCTCGGCTTTTGACGAAGCCATGTGCTGCGAAGGCAATACCGACAGCGAAGGAGCACATACTTTCGTCTTCTTTACAGCCTTTGACCCGGGTGCAGTCAACGAAGATCCGGAAAAAATATTCTGTACGGCAGAAGAAGCCCAAGACTACTTGATTACCGGCACAGAGGCCATGGGCGGAACCGGCAAATACCGATATCAATGGTACATGAAAGTCGGCAATACCGAAGTGGCAATTGCAGGCGGAACGGGTCAAGACCTTTCGATGGAACTGATTCGTTTGGAACCGGGCAAAAAGTACACGTTCACTCGTCGAGCTGAAGACGATTCGCGATTCACTACACTTACTCTAAGCCGCCAGAAACAGGAGATCTATATCATGGCCCAAATGACGCCGGGCGCAATCACTAACGGCGAAGTACCCAAAGTGTGCATAGCGCATGACGCCAAGATAACAGCCACGATAGCAGTTTCCATTCCGGAAACGCGTCAAAGCACAGGCGAAAAAGACCGCGAGTACCAATGGATTCGTCAACCGGACGGCGTGGTGGTAGGCACAACGGCTAACCTCAACTACTCGTTGCCGATCAACGACATAACACTCGGTTCAACCTATTCGTATATCCGAATGGTGAGAAACCCGGGTTGCGAGTGGGAACAATCAGCCGGCGTGGCAACGCAATATTACGGTCAGCGCACCTACAACGAGCAGGTAATAACCATATGTGAAGGCGAATTGCCGTACACACTGGTTCGCTATACAGCGGACGGTAAACGCGAAACACACACCTTCAGCAAGGCTACAGATACATGGCTGGTATCGGACGAGAGTTTCGATTGCCCGGCAGATACGCTCTTCCGGCTCAATGTAGCTGCTGTGCCTGATTTCAAGATAGAATCCAGTGCCAGTTTCTGTCAAAGCACGGGTGTGATGACACTCTATTTCGAGCAAACTGCAGGTCTGTCCAACGTATTCCATATCACCTATTCGTCTGACTTGGCGAAGTATATGGGACGTAGCGATACGACAGGCTTGATCTCCGTGCCAGGAACCATCATGCTGGAAAATATACCCGGTATTGGAACAGGCGACATATACATGCTGGTGCAGATAGGTTATACAGACGGCAGCGGCGAGGGCATGTGCTTCAGTCGCAATTACCGAATGGATCTGTACGTCAGCCTGGGTGGATACGTTTACAGCAAGTACGATCGCGTTCTGTTCGTGGACAACAACCCGGACAACGGCATCGATGTAGGTACACCTGAGAAATTGGAATTCCAATCCTACCAGTGGTACAAGAACGGTGTGGAACAAGAGGGCCAAACAGGCCAGTACTACCACGAAGAAGGCCGACAACTCAACGGCGTTTACTACGTCATGCTGACTGATACCAAAGGACGTCAATACCGTTCGTGCGACGTAGTCATGCCGGCCGAAGAAGAACCGGAAGAAGCGCAGAACAGCGCCATCTATCCCGTACCGGCAAACGCTGGTCAGGCTTTGACCGTAGAAGGACACGGCACGATACAGATACTCACGCTCTCGGGCGAGTGCATTGTGCGTTCGGAGCACGTGGACGGCAAGACAACCATCACTGCACCGCGCATGAGCGGTATGTACTACGTACAGATCAGCAGTGACGATGGAGCATGGGAGTCACACAAACTAATTGTCAAATAACGGGAGGAAACAGAGATGAAAAAGATATATTTGACAATTGGTTTCCTACTCTTGGCCGTCACTCTATCGGCCGTTCAACGGTCGGATACGGTGTTGCATAACTCATCGGCTCCTAAGCGCGGTTGGAACTTCGAAGTAGGAGGATGTATAGGATTAGCCGGTTACTCGTACGGACAGCGTTCGAAATCGACAAACAGTTACCATATCAAGAACACACCGGGTTTGTCAGGCAATATAGGTCTGGGTATCAATTATTATTTTCTTCCGTGGATGGGTATCGGTACCGGCGCCCAATTCTCTACCTACGGCAACAAAGCGGTTGTATCCAAGCCATGGGAACTGACGACCGACGATAAATATGGTGATACCTACACCATCACATCCACCCCATACAAACTGGCGGAGAAACAGCAGCTGTATATGATGGAGATTCCGTTTGCGCTGAAGTTCCGCTATCGCCCAAGTACGTTTGGATTTACCGGAACAGCGGGAATGAAAATCGGTATCCCTATCTATTGCGGCTACAAGATGGCCCAAGGCGGTTCGTTGGACAATTCGGTATATTATCCTAAGTTCGACCTGACGATACACGATGTGCCGAATGTGGTAGAGGATATCAGCATTTCTGAGGCATCGGGCAAGTTGCCGATAGGTTTCTCCGACCAGGGTTCGCTGCGCGTAGTCAATTTTGCAGCATATATGGAGGCAGGAATGCTCGTTCGCATTCATCAATACATAGATCTGGCGGCTTCGGTCTATTTCAACTACTATGTCAATGATGTGATACAGGCACATGGCATGTCTGAGTTAGGCTTCGGTATCAATCAATCGGCAGGCGAATACCCGATACCGTACAATGCTGATTACAACGGAGTGCTACGCACCCAAGAGGCGGAAGAACTGCACCCGTGGTCTGTGGGAGTGAAAGTGGCGGTGCAATTCAACACAGGCCACATAAAGAAAAAACATAGCGAACCGAACGAACAACCTCTGGATACCACCACCTCCAAGATAGCGATACCGGATTCTATGGTAGTCATCGTGAAGAACGATTCGATACCGGCAGAGATTGCCGACTCCGTTCCTACGGCCGCAGAGCAGCCAAATAATCCGCACGATGAGGCAATCGAACAGATTTACAAACTGGCACAGGAATATGGCATTGACCTATGCCGAGAGATATGCGTACCGGATACGGTCTTCGTGTACGATACTATCTATATCCAGCCCAACGGATTAACCACCTATAGTTCGGCTACATATAGCTCGACACACAGCAGCTCGACACACAGCAGCACAACAACCGTTCAAACGACTACTACGTCCACAGACAGTTCTACGCCGATAGTGAACGAAGAGCCGCAAAAGGAGATGGACGCTGTGGTAGCGGAACTGGAAGAGGAACTGAAGAAAGCAGTTATCTATTTCGATCTCGATAAGGCAGATCCCATTCTGCAGCCGCGCGATATATTGGAGCGCATTGCCAAGGTACTGCGCCGTCATCCGAACCAGAAGATTCGCGTTAATGGTCACGCCTGCAAATTAGGTAAACCGGAATATAACCGTCAATTGGCTCTGCGTCGTGCCTTTGCTGTCTCCGACCGACTCCGCGCACTCGGTGTAGCTGACAACCAGATGTATATCGCCAGCCTAGGTTCGGACATGCCGTTCCGCTATAACGGCGAGCACCAATTGTCCAAAGACCGTCGTGTGGAGATAGTACCTGTCGAGAACAAGAGCACAAGCACCGGCACAACCCAAACAAGCCAATCTACACAAATGACCCAATCGACCACATCAACGCAAACGACCAAGCCGGCTTATTCCGGGCAAACAGTTCATGCAGGATCGGATCAATCGGTTCAAACTGTTCCGTTAATTATGCCGGGCAAGCAGAACAAACCTAAGCAAGTGACTGAAGTGGTCAAACGCGGTACGACACTGGCGCAAATAGCACGTCGTCATTACGGCGAGACCGATTACTGGGTATTCATCTACGAGGCCAACCGCGACAGGATCAGCGATCCGGGCGACCTGGAGGTAGGAACCGAACTGGTAATTCCGGATCTGAACGAACGACTGAAAGGTATGACCAAAGAGCAGGCGATGGAAGAAGCCGGACGACTGAAAGTAGCCATCATCTGGAAGAAACTGTAAAACAAAGTCGGGCAACCGGCAGATAAACTAAATCCCACAAGCGCAGGCCTGTGGGATTAGTTGTTATTCGGATGTCAGACGGATTAGTCCAGAATATAATCAACGGTGGTTACAACGCGTACGTGCTTGATCCACGGCTGGTACTGGTCGTCCTCAATGGAGAACTGGCCCTGGCTGGCGCGACGGATCGAACCGAGACCGCAGCGTGCATCGTCGGCGAACTTCTGCGCAACGGCGCGTGCGTTCTGAGTGGCCTCCTCAATCATAGACGGTTTCAACTCAGGCAGACCGTTGTACTGATAATTCAGGTTCCAGCTCTCGGTCTTAACAATGATACCCTCCTTGAGCAGACTGGACTCTTTGCCCTGGCTGGCAACCACCAGTTGTACTTTGTCGGTAGAAACGATGAGCGAAGTGCTCAGCGTGTACTTGTACTCCGGACGATGGTCACCGTAGTAGTTGGACCAGTTGTCGGAAACAGAGATTGGCCCCTGACGAATATCGCTTTCCTCAAATCCCAACGAGATCAGGTGCTTTTTAACACGTTTGGTTACGCGCTCCAATTGCTCGTAGAGCGCAGGCAGATCATTGCCGTTCCATCCGTAAGCCAGCGGCCAGATAGCATAATCGGCCTCAACCTCACGGGTGCTCAGTCCTTTGACAGTCACGGCGCGGTCCTTGTCAGCAAAATGCTTCAGTCCGCAATAGATAAACAGACCCGCAAGGGTCAAACCCAAGGCGATACAAGCGCCTGCAAGAATGTTGTTTTTCATTTTGTGAATGTGTGTTTTAGTTATACCTTTATTCTTTGGGCTGCCAGCTGTCAGCTTTCAGCCGTTAGTTAATATTATCTCACCAGACGTACACTACATCCGGTGTCGTGCGTATTGTCAGCTAACGGATTGAGGCTTCGCGCGTCGAAGAAGACGTAGTAGGCGGACGAATCGCCGTTGGGCGAGGCGGACCAGTAGTTGCCCTCTCGACCTACTTCATCTACGCCCGAACTGTCGCGATAACCGGCGGCAGGCAGAAAGACTGCGCCCGCAGCCTCCATCTGAACCCATTGCTCACGTGTATAGGTATTGCCCTCGTAGTTAGTAGGTTCTTCGTTGTAGTATTTCTCGCCGTCACGTAGCAATCCGTGTTCCTCGCTTGGCACAAACGTTATACCCGCAGGCTGTTTCCAATTGTCCGGCAGCAGAATAGTACCTTTCACGTCGTTGACGGTACCCAGAGCCACCAACTCATGTGCATTGTTGCGGTCGTATATGATCCATGCCCATTGCTCGCTTGTCAGGGTGCGCCACATGCCGGCTTTGTTGCCGCCGTTGACTATCGGCTCAGATCCCCAACCGCCTTTCTTCCAAACGAACAGGTCAGAGGCATCACCCGCATAGTCCCATTGGTTAGCGGCAAACGACCATTGGCGGTTAGCCGCGTTGTAGCGCAGGTTACCACGGGAGAAACGCACCTTCAGACCGTGATTGTCAGCCGTGAAGTATCCGCTCAGCGTGCCGTCATCGGCCGGTTTGGCCTCACACGGTCCGGCCGCTTTGACCAAACGAACGCTGTTATAGAAATTACGTGGGTAAGAAACATCGGTTTGTAAAAACAAAGTGGTGAATTGCAGCGAATAAGTCTCGTTCTTACCCTTAGGCGTAGTACTCCAATATCCGCCGCCCATGTTATACATTCCTCCGTTATCACCCGCAGCAGGCAAGAATACTGCGCCGGCCGTCTCCATCTCAGCCCATTGGGCCTGCGTGTACGTATTGTCGCCGAAGAACGTTGGCACATCATCGGGAATCTCCTCTCCCAGTTCATCTCCGGTCGGCAGTCCTTTTTTCTTGCTGGCAACGAATGGAATCCCCGCAGGCTGATGCCAATCGTCCGGCAGCAGAATAACACCCTTTACCCCATTTACGCTGCCTAAGCCAAAGAGACTATGCGCATTGGCACGTTGATCAAACAGATATCTCCATTCGTAGCAACTAAGTGTACGCCATACTGATGTACTGTTACCGCCGTTGGAAATGGCGTTCTTGCCCCAATCAACGAAAGCGGAACTACCCCAAACGAACACATCACGCCAATCGGGATTCTTGCTCAACGGCTTGTCAAAAGCATCCCATTGGTTAGTCGCAAAACGCCAGGTCTTTGTACTGACCTGATATTGCAGGTTACCCTGCGAGAATTGTACCTGAGTGCTAGCGCTGACAGAGAATCTGCCGCACAACGCACCTTCTCCGGCGATGACGCTCGTTGCGCATAGCGCCATCCATATTATTAAAAGATTCTTTTTCATATTTCCTATAACCCGTAACCTATAACCTCTACTTATCGTGCTTGTGCTCATAGACGGCCTCATCCACATTGATGATATAGTCGCCCATCTTCTCTATCTCCAGTACTATATCCATGTAGTTGACACCGGTGGAGTAGTCGTACTTCTTGTCGGTGATATTCTGCATGTTCTGCACTTTCAGTTCGTCGCGGAAGTTATTGATCTCGTTCTCCATATTGGTCATCTCGAGGAACTCGTCTTCGGTGATAGTACCGCGCTCCAGGCCTTCCACCATCTTGGTCTCAGCGCCCGTAACGAGATAAAGCATCATCTCTACGTTCTTATCCTGCTCCTCGGTATATTTCACTTTGTAGTCATGCTTGTGACGAATACAGCGAGACAGGTTGTAGTTGGCATCGCCGACGGACTCCAATTCACTGACTATACGTAGCATCTTGTGAACCTCGTGTTTGGATTGGTCGGACAAACGTCCGTCTGCCACTTGGTTCAGGTATTGCGCAATCTCATATTCCATTCGGTCGCAAATTCCCTCGTATTTCTCGATACGCGAGAATACCTTGGTAAACTGCGCATTGTCCTTCTCGTAATACAGGTCGTGAATCATGCCGATCATTCGTTGGGTACGAACGGCAAAGACATGTACCTCTTTCCATGCCTGCAAGATTGACAACTCGGAGGTGGACATCAGGCCGCCGGAGATGAAACGCAATTGGCTGTCCGTGTCTTTCTGCTCCGGATTGGACGGAATGATGAGCATAACCAGTTTCTCCATTCCCTTGATGAAACTAATCAATATGCACGTATTCAGCAGGTTGAACGATGTGTGGAATGTTGCCAGAATGGCATTCAGTTTGTCCGGCGATACGTCTGACGGCACACCCGGAGTGAACTCAACGCCCCACAAACCGCACACAAAGCCTACGAACCAACGGAAGATACAGAGCACCCAAATCACACCGAACAGGTTGAAAACCAAGTGCGCCATAGCGGCACGGCGTGCCTGAATAGAAGCCGACAGTGCTACGATGTTAGAGGTGATGGTTGTACCGATGTTCTCACCCAGGACGAGCGATATACCCATATCTATCGGCAGCACGTGGGTCGAACAAAGCGTCATGGTGATAGCCATGATGGCTGCGGACGATTGAACGGCAAAAGTCAGAATACCGCCCACCAGCAAATAGAGGAAATAACTGCCGTAACCCCAACTGGATGTGGCGATGAAGAAATTGCGAACCGGAGCCAATTGGTCCAAGTGCATTTCTGTTGCGTTCAGTTTCAAAGTAGTCAAACCGAGCAACATGAACGAGAGACCGATCAGGAAATCGCCGAGGTTGGCATTTCGTTTGGTGTAGATCAGCATTACAGCCAGTACGATAGTTGTGTAAACTACCAGACGCAGGTCAAACGATCCGCCGCCCAACACCATGATCCACGCCGTGAACGTAGTACCGATGTTGGCACCCATGATAACCGAGATAGCCTGTACCAGCGAGAGTATTCCCGCAGAAACGAAACTAACGGTCATGACGGTTGTAGCCGTGGACGATTG